>NZ_JBSFWU010000242.1:0-1482 GCF_053594995.1 Streptomyces sp. NPDC002536 | reverse complement strand
CTGAACTTTTTACGGCGGTCTGTTCCACGCGAGGGTGCCCCGCCCTCTCGCCGCAAAAAGTTTTTACGTCCCTCTCCAGGACCCGTCCCGCTCCCACCCCACCCCCTCACGTCACAACAGGTGGTCAGCCGAGAGCGACGAGAACCGCGAAGACCGCCAACCCCACGGCCGACGGCACGATCACCTCGTACGCCCAGCGCACCGCAGGGGTGCCGTCCCGCTCGGCGAAACGTTCGGCCAGCTCGCGGAGGTCGTCGATCGCCTGGTCGGAGGACGCCTTGCCCGGCGCCTCCGTCGGCAGGGAGAGCCCCTCCGCAGCCCCGCGGGCCGCGCGCCGCGCGGCCCGCTTCCGCTGGCGCAGCGACACCGGGATCGCCCAGAGCTGGTACTTCTTCCCCCCGGCCAGCACCTCGCTCGAGTACCCCGCACGGATGTGCTCCACGCTCCCCCACGGCAGGGTGATCGTGCGGAACGGATTCCGCACCAGCAGCCGTTCCTCGCCGGCCCACACCGCCGGGCGCAACGTGAACGCGATCACCAGCGGCACCACGCACAGCAGTGCCGCCAGCGCGAGCCACGGCGTCCGTCCCGCACCGCGCAGCAGCGCGTCACCGCCGAGCCAGGCGGCCAGGGCCAGCAGCAGGACGCCACCGGCGATACCGGCGGGAGAGCGGTAGCACCGGTCCTTCGGGGTACTCGTCATGGCGCCGATTCTGCCTGAGGCGTTCTACGGGCGCGGGCCCGCGGTCAGGTCGGCGTAGACGACGATGTTGTCGGGCCGGTGCCCGTCGCGCAGCGCACCGCCGCAGGTGATCACCCGCAGCTCGGGACGCCGGGTATTGCCGTAGACCTTCTTGGTCGGAAAGTGCTTCTTGTCCACCTGCTCCAGCTCCCGCACGGTGAAGGTGGCGGTGGACCCGTCAGCCCGATCGACGACGATCGGATCCCCGACCTTGATCTTCTCGACGTCCTTGAGGACGGCCGGCCCCTCCACGGTGTCGTAGTGCCCGATGAGCACGGCGGGCCCGGTCTGGCCCGGGGTGACGCCCTTGTCGTACCACCCGATGCGCTCGGCCTGCGCGACGGACGGCACCTGGACGGTCCCGTCATCGGCAAGCCCGAGATCGAGGATGGGCGAGGCGTCCACGGAGGCGGCCGGTATCCGCACCCGAACGGGCTTGGAAGCCGCCATCGGGGCAACGCTGTCGGTGGCCCGGGGTGCGGCAGTGGCGACAACCTCGGCACCGGCCTTGGGCACATGGGTGCTGCTACTGCAGGCGGCGAGCCCGCCCCCCACCACAAGGGCGAGCAGCACAGCGGCGGGACGGCGGATCATACGAACTCCCAGCAGAGGCAAGGGCATTGGGGTGACGCGAGGGGGTGGGGCGGGAGCGGGACGGGTCCTGGAGAGGGACGTAAAAACTTTTTGCGGCGAGAGGGCGGGGCACCCTCGCGTGGAACAGACCGCCGTAAAAAGTTCAG
>NZ_JBSFWU010000241.1:0-1818 GCF_053594995.1 Streptomyces sp. NPDC002536 | reverse complement strand
GTCGCGAAGTCGCAGTGGCCGTCATTGGCGCGAAAGAAGCGCCGCGTCTCGATCGACGGCGCCCTGCGACCCGACCAGTGTTAGCGGCGGGAAAAACCGCTGGCAAAGGTGTGACCTACTACCCCACCGGGCGGAAAGGGACACCCCCAGAGCGGGCAGAATGCCCGAATCACCCCCATCGGAGCCCACTACCCACCCTCGTATGTGACCTGCACCCTATGGGTGGCCTCACAAACCGGGACCCCCGCGCTCACGCTCAGGTGGACAATAGTGACCGCATTTCGGGGTGCCCCGGTCCCTACTGCTTGAGCGAGACCCCGGAAGTGGATTCGGTCGGCAGCTGCTGGGAGGGGCAGCCGGACAGGGTCTTCTTCATCGCGTCGCGCTCGTCGGGCGTGACCCACAGTTTGTACTGCTTCTTCACCGCGATCTGCCGGGCCACATAGGTGCAGTCGAAACTCTTGTTGGCGGGGAGCCAGGCCGAGGCGTTCTTGTCGCCCTTGCCCATGTTGGCCGGACCGTCCGCCGCGACGAGGTTGAGGGGATCGTTCGCGAGGGCCTCGCGCCGGTCCTGTGGGAGTTTCTGGGCGCCGGTCTGCCATGCGTCCGACAGGGCCACTATGTGGTCGATCTGCACGGCCGAGGACTTCGGGCCGCGCTCGAAGCGGATCGTTTTTCCGGTGTAGGGGTCGGCGAGGGTGCCGGAGGCGACGACGCACTTCGAACCGGCTTCGAATTGAGGGTTCTTCAGGTCGCGGCGCAGTATGTCGTTGCGGGTGTCGCACTTGTTGCCCCCGCCGGGGGCGCTCGTGGAGTCGGACCACGCGGAGCCGAACTGCTTGGTGCGGTCGTAACCGTCCTTGGACGCCGCCTTCTTCACCGGCAGTGCGGCGAGGGCCGCTTGCGCGGACCCCGGCCTGCCGTCGGCGTCCGCCGTGCTTTTGTGGCCGCCGCCGGAACATCCGGCCAGGGCCACGGGGAGCAGCAGGGCTGCGACGACGGTACGGGTGCGCGCGGACAACGGGGGCCTCGTCTCTTCTCTCTCGACCGACTTGACTGATCGTTTACTTCGGAGGCCACCATACGTGACTTGACCTCAGGTTTGGTCGAGGTTCTACTTTCGTGCACATGAACTACTCACACCCCGACAGCGAACTCGTCAACCAGCCCATCGGCTACTGGAGCTGGGCCGCGTACAAGGCCGTCGTCACCCATATCCGGGCCGGGCTGGCCGAGTTCGACGTGAGCCAGCCCCAGTGGTGGGTCCTGAACCAGGCGAACGACGAGCACGGGAAGACCCGGGCCGAGGTGACCGCGCTCCTCCAGGGCTACCTCGACGTGAAGGACGCCCTCCAGGGCGAGATCGACGCTCTTGTCGAACGGGAGTTGGTCGTCTTCGACGACGCGGGCGGGCTCCGGCTGACGGCCGAGGGCGAGGCCGTCCGGCTGCGGTGCGCGGAGCGACAGAAGGCCATGTGGGCGGAGCGGCACGACGGCATCGCGGACGAGGAGTACCTCGTGACCCTCAAGGTGCTGCAGCGGATGATCCACAACACGGGCGGGCAGGCCTGGCACCACTGAGCAGCACAGTGCGCCGTCCGGGCACACCGTGCGAGTTGCACATGCAGGCGCATAGCGCCGACGACTACGAGGTCGCCGACTACCGGCGCACCCTGGTGCCGCTGACCTAGGGCGCCGAGGCGTGGGCGTACGCGCCCGCCGCAGGCTAGGGCCTGTCCGGCGGGTCTTCGCTCGTGGGTGCGGTGCGCCCCGTCAGGGGCGCGGGGCTGTTGACATATGCGGCTCCGCCGCGTGGGC
>NZ_JBSFWU010000240.1:0-2028 GCF_053594995.1 Streptomyces sp. NPDC002536 | reverse complement strand
TGTTGTCGGGCCGGTGCCCGTCGCGCAGCGCACCGCCGCAGGTGATCACCCGCAGCTCGGGACGCCGGGTATTGCCGTAGACCTTCTTGGTCGGATCGCCGTGCACCGGCTCCGCGTCCGGGTCCTGCTGCGGCAGGCCCGGCCGCAGGTGTTCCTCGACGCTGATGTACTTCAGGCCCGCCCGCAGGTCCGCGTCGTTGCGCAGCCGGATGACCAGCGGGAACTCCGCCAGGGCCGTGGTGTCGAAGAGGCCGGTGGTGTAGAGCAGCTGCACGCCGAGGGCGTCGGCCACGGCCCGCTGGAGCTCCAGCAGATAGGTGGCGTTGGCGCGGCCGATGGGGTTGTCCAGGAACAGCGTGCCCGCGTGCCGCTGCTTGTCCCGGCCGCGGTCGTTGCTGCGCAGCGCCGCCATGGTGCAGTACAGCGCGATGGCCGCGGTCAGCAGCTGGCCGCCGGAGAAGACGTCTCCCATCTGGCCCACCGGCACCCGCTCGGCGCGCAGCACCGCGTCCGGCTTGAGGATCTCCACCGCGACACCGCGCGGCAGCAGCGCCGCGCGCACGCCGCGCAGCAGCAGCGACATGCCGTCGCGGCGCAGGTCGGAGTTCTTCTTGACGGCGGACCGGGTGGCCTCGTCGATGACCTCGCCGAGGCGCTCGGTGAGCGTGGACTGGTCGGGGTCGTCGAAACGGATCCGCAGGAACTCCTGCCCCGACCACTCCCCCAGGCCCTCCGGCAGCCGGGACAGCCGCTGGGCCGAGCGCAGGGTGGCCAGCGAGGACTCCACCAGGCCGCGCAGCCGGTCGACGATGCTGTCGCGGTTGCGCTCCAGCTGCTCCAGCTCGTCCGTCAGCACCCGCAGCCGGGGCGCGAACGCCTCGGCCCAGGCGGCTGCGTGCTCCGGCAGGGCGGCGGCGGGCAGTTCGCGGATCTGCTGGCGGGCGGGGGTGCGCACCTGCTCGTAGCGCGTGGAGTTGGCGTGCCGGACGAGCACGTCGCTCGCCTCGCGGACCGCGGACTCCGCGGCCGAGAGGTCGCCCGCGCAGCCGCGCAGGGAGCGCCGCGTCTCGGCTGCGGCCTGCCGGGCCTCCTCCAACGTGCCGGAGTACGGCTCGGGTTCGTCGGCGTCCTCGTCCCCGGTGGTGTCGCGCAGCAGGTCGCGCAGGAGGGCGGCGGTGTCGTCGAAGCCGCCGGCCGCGTCCTCGGCGGCCCGGTGGGCGCGCAGCAGGCCCGCGTGCGCGGTGCGGGCGCTCTCCAACGCGTCGGTGCGGGCGGCCAGTTCGGCGGTGGCGGTGCGGAGCAGCTCCTTGGCCTGGGCCGCGTCGGCGGGCACCCGGTCCTCGGGGAGCTCGGTGTGCGCCTCGCCGTCCTCCGGCGCGAGGCGCTCGGCCTCGCCGCGCAGCCGGCCGAGCTGCTCGCTGGCCGCGGACGCGCGGCCCTCCAGCAGCTGCACGAGCTCCTCGGCGCGGGCGGCGGCGGCCTGGCGGGACGGGCCGTCGGCGCCGTCGGTGCCCTCCAGGAGCTGGGCCGCGCGGGTGCGCACCTTGTTGGTGAGACGGTCGAGTTCGGCGCGGGCGGCGCTCTCGTCGCTCTCGGCGCGGGCCTGTTCGGCACGCAGGTCGGCGCCGACGCCGACCTTCTCGTACACCTGGGAGGCGGCGCGGTAGGCCTCGCGCAGCGTGGGCAGCGAGCCGGCCGGGGCCTCCTCGTCGTCCGCGATGTCGTCGGGGGCGCCGGCGACCTCGGCGCGCTCGGCACGGAGCGCGCGGGCGGTGCGGCGGGCGTCGTCGGCGGCGCGCTGGGCGGCGCGGCGCTCCTCGTCGGCGGCGCGGGCGCGGTCGACGCACTCCTCCGCGCGCTCCTCCGCCTCGGCGGCCTCCTCGCCCAGGTCGCGCAACTTGGCCTGCCAGGAGGCGCGTTCGCGCAGCCGGTAGGCTCCGGCACCGGACAAGAGCGGCCCCCTCAAGGCGACGCCCGCGTCCATCACGTGGCCCGGGCGTTCGATGCCCAAGTCCCAGAAGACGGGCG
>NZ_JBSFWU010000239.1:0-2183 GCF_053594995.1 Streptomyces sp. NPDC002536 | reverse complement strand
CGGCAGGCACAGGATCGCGTACCAGGGCAGGCCGGCGGCCGCGCCGCTGCCCGCCATCACCATCAGGGTGACCTCGGTGGCGGTGTCGAAGCCGATACCGAACAGCAGGCCGACCGGGTACATCTGGCCGGGCCGCGTGATGGACTTGGTGAGGCGGCCGAGGATGCGGTTGAGGAACCCGCGGTTGTCGAGGTGCTTTTGCAGCTCGGACTCGTCGAACTGCCCGGCGCGCATGGCCTTGAAGACGCGGTGAATGCCGGTCAGGGAGACCAGATTGAGCGCGGCGATGAGGTAGAGGAAGCCCCCGGAGACCGAGGTGCTGACCACGCCGAGGGTCTGGTGCGCACTTGAGTTGTCGTTGGTGAGCGTACCCGCGACCTTGGCTCCGGCGGAGATGAGGCCGGCGAGGACGACGACGATGGTGGAGTGGCCGAGGGCGAACCAGAAGCCCACCGATATCGGGCGTTTGCCGTCGGCCATCAGCTTGCGGGTGGTGTTGTCGATGGCGGCGATGTGGTCGGCGTCGAACGCGTGCCGCATGCCGAGGGTATAGGCGGTGACGCCGAGGCCGACACCGAAGACCTGCTTGCCGACGGTGTAGTGGTACGGGGCCACCATGGCCACCAGAATCCCGAAGGCGACGACGTGGAGGGCGGCTATCACCGCCATCAGCCCGCCGGTGCGTATCCAGTCCTTGCGTTCCCAGCGGATCACCGGA
The DNA here is from genome assembly GCF_053594995.1 of Streptomyces sp. NPDC002536. NCBI lineage: Bacteria > Bacillati > Actinomycetota > Actinomycetes > Kitasatosporales > Streptomycetaceae > Streptomyces > Streptomyces sp. NPDC002536. Next base: position 1,465 of record NZ_JBSFWU010000239.1, on the reverse strand, counting down.
GTGGCCGGGACGGCCACTGCGTCGGCGACGGACGGCGGGGGAGCGTTTTTGGGCAGGGGCATGTCGCGGCCGCCTCTCCAGCACCTCGTGGATGGTCATCATGCGGCGCCGTGGCCGGTCTCCTGGCTGACGGGTCGAACGCTGTCGCACCGGCCTTCCAGGGCGAGGTGCCCCGTGGCCTTCCCGCTCGCGCGGGGTGGTGGTGCGTCAGCTTCCCGATCACAGTGGCGAGGGCCGCTCCGGTTTCGCACCGGTCTTCCCGAACACCACGGCGGGAACACCGTATTGGCCGAGAAGTATTCACTACAAGCCTGCAAAGGTATGCAGGTGTCGATTTCTTCCACTGCAACGGGTAAGGATGGGATCATGCATCTGATCCCCGAGGAGCGTGCGCACCGCAGCGCCATCGACGAGCACACGGTCTGCAACGCCATCGAGGGCATCGGTGACCATGCGCAGGTACGCGCCTGGGCGGAACGATTCGCTCTGCTCTCCGACCCCGGGCGGCTTTCCCTGCTGCTCGCCCTGCACCGGGCCGGCCCCATCGCCGTGTCCGACCTCGCCCTCGCCACCGGCATCAGGGACACCGCCGTCTCCCAGGCCCTGCGCCTGCTGCGCGCCTCCGGCACCGTACTGGCCGAAAAGGACGGCCGCGTCGTCCGCTACAGCCTTCGCGGCCCGGAGATCGCCACCCTCCTCGACAGCCTCTCCACCGCCGGACCGACGACGTGAATCGTCAGGCGGGGACCGGTCGTTGCTCCGGGCCGTTGTAGGCGCCCAGGGGACGGATCAGCGCGTTGTGGCCGAGTTGCTCGGTGATGTGCGCGGTCCAGCCCGTGATCCTGCTCATCACGAAGAGCGGGGTGAAGGCGGGGATGTCGAAGCCCATCAGGTGGTACGCCAGGCCCGCCGGGTAATCGAGGTTGGGGTGGATGCCCTTGCGGTTGATCACAGCGCAGCGGAGCGCCGCGTGCAGCGTGGCCAGTCGGCTCGCCTCAGGGTCGCCGGCACGGGTGACGAGCCGGTCCGTGGCCTCCTGCATGAGCGGGACGCGGGAGTCGCCGTGCTTGTAGACGCGATGCCCGAAGCCCATGATCTTGAGCTTGGCGGCCAGCGCTTCGTCCAGCCATTCCTCCGCACGCCGCGGGTCGCCGATCTCGTTCAGCATGTGCATCACGGCTTCGTTGGCGCCGCCGTGCAACGGGCCCTTGAGATGCAGCCGTCCTGCTCGGCCTGGCGCTCAACACCGCGCTCGGCAGGTGGTGGGCGGACCCTGTCGCCGGTTACGTCCTCGTTCTTTACGTGCTGCGCGAAGTGAAAGAGATCTTCTCCGGGCATCGCTGACCGGGCCAGGTGGGGCGGCCGCCGCACGGTTGCCGTTCCCGGCCCGCCACCCGGCCGGTTGTGGTCGGGGAGGCGACGCTGTCCAGGGGTTCTGGCCGGGCTGCGGCCGCAGCCCGGCCCG
>NZ_JBSFWU010000238.1:0-2197 GCF_053594995.1 Streptomyces sp. NPDC002536 | reverse complement strand
TCTGGTGAGTCGGCCTGGGGCGCGGTTTCGACGTTGCCGCCGACCCGTTTCCCCAGGCCGCTCTCCGAACCCGGCGTGCGACTCTCACCGCACCGGGCTCTCCACGGTCCCTGCCATCAGGCGTGGTTGGGCAGAATCCACGGGTTAGGGATCTTGGTGATTCCCCGGTAGCGATACCGGGTGATGGGGACTGCTGCCAGGTTGAACAGCGTGATCCCGTCGACAGCTGGGGGGTTCCATCGTCCCGTTGCCGGGTCGATGAGCCAGCGTCGGACATCCCTCCACTTCCAGCGGCGCCGTGTGCTCCACCATGTGACGACCCTGTGCCATACGAAGTTCGCCAGGGCCCTCATCGTGTGTTTGCATACCGCGTGCTTGAAGTAGTTGGCCCACCCGCGCATGACCTGGTTGAGCTTGGTCATGATGTAGGCCGGGTTCTGCTGCGACGTCCTGTTCGTCAAGGCTCGGATACGCTCCTTCAGCTGCCGGACAGGCCGGTCGGCGATGAAGGTGTAGACGTGCCACTTGTCCGACCCTCTCCTGCGGCGCCACTGGATGTGGAACCCCAGAAAGTCGAACCCGTCTGCCATATGGACGACCCGGGTCTTGGCTGGTGACAGCCTCAGCCCGAGCGGCCTCAGTGCAGCGGTGACCTCCTCGCGCAGGTTCTCGACGTCGCTTTCAAGGCCGTTGCTCATGATGACGAAATCGTCCGCAAAGCGGACGATCCTCCAGCACGGCAGGCCTTTCCTTCGACGTATAGCGCGCTTTGACTGTGTGGACTGCTCCTGCCCCTCTGACCATGGCCCGTGCATGTGCTCATCGAGCGCAGTCAGGGCGATGTTGGCCAGCAGGGGCGAAAGGATGCCGCCTTGCGGAGTGCCGGTGTAGGTCTCCTCGCGCTCGCCACCTTCGGTGAGGGCGCCGGCTTTGAGGAAGGCCTTCACCAGCGCCAGCACGCGCTTGTCCTTGACCCGTTGGCGCACCCGGTCCATCAGGGCCGTGTGGTCGATCGTGTCGAAGCACGCCTCGATGTCCGCGTCTAGCACCCCGCGGTATCCCTTGGTGCCGAACATCTGAATCTCGGCGATCGCGTCGTGCGCCCTCCGCTTCGGCCTGAAACCATAGGAGACCGGCAGGAAGTCGGCCTCGAAGATCGGTTCCAGCACCAGTTTCAGCGCGGCCTGGACCACCCGGTCAGCCACGGCAGGAATGCCCAGTTTGCGCAACTTGCCGCTGCCGCCGGGCTTGGGGATCTTACGCTCACGCACCGGCAGGGGGTGGAATTCACCCGTCTTGAGTGCGTGGCGCAGGTCCTCCAGGAACCCGGAAGTACCCATCTCCTCCTCGACGTTGACGACTGTGAGGCCGTCGACGCCCGGGGTTCTGGCACCTTTGTTGCCCGCGACCCGTTCGAACGCCACCCTCAGCGTCGCCGGGTCGTGCACGAGGTTGAACAGGTCGTCGAACCTGCGGCCCTTGTCGGCCGCCGCCCAACGGTGAAGCTTGGCCTGCATCCCCGATACCCGCCCCCGCGGCCCCATGGCCGCCTCCGGCAGAGCGTCGCTGTTCAGCGGCGCTTCTTTCGGCATTGCAACCCCTCCCTTCGCGATTCCGCTGCCGCCCTTCCCCATGTGCGCGGGCTTTCCCCGGCTCGGAGTACTACGGCGGCTCCGCCCCGCCCGACGCTGTCGGCCGACGGTGGGCCCATCCCGCCTGCTGCGCTGGTCGCGCACCAGGCAGGAACCGTCGCCGGGCGGTTCCCATGTTCATTGCCGATCGTTCGATGAAGGAGGCGCCCGACTATGCCCCTGCGATATCGCCACGCCTACGCCGCAGACCTTCAACGTGGCCTCCGGGCCGACATACCCAGACAGCCCAGGAGTTCCCCAAGCCCCCGTTCGGCACAGGGTCTTGGGTGCGCATCGCCTCCGGCCCACATCCGCCAGGTTCGAGCCGGTGAGTATTTGAGAGACGTAAAACGCCGGTTCCTCTCGTACACCTCTTCATCTCGCTCGCCGGACCCGCACCATCTGGCAGTGCTGGCACGCCCCGGTTTTGTCAGGACTGCTCCCGCCCTCCCCGGCACCTCCCGGATCGGGCTGTCCTCAGCTTCACCGCCCTGCTGCGACAGGGTCAGCGGTGCAGGTCTCTCACCTCCACACAATCGAACAACGCCTCATGGCGCACGAGTACG
>NZ_JBSFWU010000237.1:0-2249 GCF_053594995.1 Streptomyces sp. NPDC002536 | reverse complement strand
GGGTTGCCAGGCCCGCGCCCCGCAGGGGCGCGGGGAACTGCGCGAGCAACCACCGACGGCCTGCAGCCGACGCACCACCCCAGGGGTCCGGGGCAAAGCCCCGAGAACCTCTACTGCAGGCGCGTCGTGGCTGAGCGCGCAGTTCCCCGCGCCCCTGCGGGGCGCTCGGTACGCCCCGCAGGCGGGACGAAAGCACCGCACCGGCTTCCGCTTGGGGCAGTATGGCGTGGTGGGAGCCATCCGCCGTACGGCCCGGGGCGCAGGCCGGGCGCTGCGCCGCCCGGTCGCCGGGACCGTGCGGGGCGTCCGGAAGGCCACGCACGCGCACGGCGCGGGCGAGTCGGGCCTCGCCAAGCTGATCGAGCTGCACGCGGTCAACTCCGCGGGCGACATGCTCATCACGGTGGCCCTGGCGTCGACGGTGTTCTTCTCCGTACCCACGGACCAGGCCCGCGGGCGGGTCGCGCTGTACCTGGCCGTGACGATGGCACCGTTCACCCTGCTGGCCCCGGTGATCGGGCCGCTGCTGGACCGGCTCCCGCACGGCCGCCGGGCGGCCATGGCGGGCGCGATGCTGACGCGCGCCGTGCTGGCCCTGATGATGTCGGGCGCCGTGGCAAGCGGCGGACTGGAGCTCTATCCGGCGGCCCTGGGCGTGCTGGTGGCGTCCAAGGCGTACGGGGTGGTGCGCTCGGCCGTGGTGCCCCGGCTGCTGCCGCCACGGATCTCCCTCGTCAAGGCGAACTCCCGGGTCACCCTCGGAGGGCTGCTGGCCACGGGACTGGCGGCCCCGCTCGGCGCGGGGCTGCACCAGCTGGGGCCGGCCTGGCCGCTGTACGGGGCGTGCGCCGTCTTCGCGTGCGGCACGTACCTCTCGCTCTCGCTCCCGCCCAAGGTCGACTCCGCGAAGGGCGAGGCCCGGGCCATGCTCGTCGCGCCCGAGCACCAGCGCCGCACGAAGCGGCGGACGAAGCCGGGGCTGCGCACGGTCGGCAGCTCCGTGCTGCACGGGCTGCAGGCCAACGGGGCGCTGCGGATGCTGTCCGGGTTCCTCACGTTCTTCCTGGCGTTCCTGCTGCGCGTCCACCCGCTGGGCGGGCTGGGCCCGGCCGTCTCGCTGGGCATCGTGGCGGTGGCGGCGGGAGCGGGCAACGCCCTGGGGACGGCGGGCGCGGCGCTGCTGCGCTCGCGCGGCCCGGAGAAGACGATCGCCGCGGTGCTGACGGCCGCGCTGGGCATGACGGTGGCGACGGCCGTGCTCTACAACCCGTTCTTCGTGGTGGCCGTGGCCGCCGTGGCCGGGATCTCGCAGGCGCTGGGCAAGCAGTCGCTGGACTCGCTGATCCAGCGGGACGTGCCGGAGCAGGTGCGCACCTCCGCCTTCGCCCGCTCCGAGACACTGCTGCAGATGTGCTGGGTGGTGGGCGGCGGCATCGGGATCCTGCTGCCGCTCAACGGCGTGGTGGGCATGTCGGTCGCGTCCGCGTTCCTGGCCCTGGGCGCCGCCACAGCCGTACGGGGCCTGCTGACGGCGGCCCGGCGCGGCTCGCCGCACCCGCGCGTGGCCTGACCGGGGCGGCCCGATAGCCTGCCCCCCATGACCGCTGCCATTTTCCAGGGAAGGCGCCGCCGCGCCGCTGCCGCTGCCGGCGTCGTGGCCCTCGGGCTCGTCGCCCTCTCCGCCTGCGACAAGCCGACGCCGCTGGCGACGGTGACCGTCGGCTCCACCACGGTGACCTCCGAGGCCGCCTGCTACGAGGGCGGCGACGCGATCGCCAACGACAAGCTGCCCGCGTGCCTGAAGGACTCCGGCGGCAAGACCGTCAAGGCGTCCATGGAGGACAAGGTCCGCTTCGGCGTCGACCCGAAGATCGCCGACGAGGGCTGGACGCTCTTCATCAACGGCCAGCCGGCCGAGCAGGAGCCGAACAAGAAGACCTTCCGGACCATCCCGGCGAGCGCCTTCTTCTCCTCCGGCCAGGGCGCCCTGGTGAAGAACACCCAGATCAGCATTGTCGAGGCCAGCTCCGGCAAGGCCCTGGGCGTCTGGAACTTCACGCTCGAGAAGACCTCCTGACGACCCCTCCCATGCGCGTTCTGGTCGTCACCGCCGTGGCCGCCGAGGCGGACGCGGTCGTCCGCGCCCTGGCGGCGGAGCCCCTGGAGGTCTCCGTGACGGTCTCCGGTGCCGGTGTGGTGATGGTGCCGATGGTGCTCATGGGTGCCGTGATGGCCGTGGCCGCGCCGGG
>NZ_JBSFWU010000236.1:0-2358 GCF_053594995.1 Streptomyces sp. NPDC002536 | reverse complement strand
CGTGAAAAGCCGCACCCGGTCCGTCACCGTGGCCCTGAACAGGGCTTCTTTGGACGGGAAATGGCGATACACCGTCCCCGCACCGACCCCGGCCCGCCGCGCGATCTCCCCCAGCGGCACCGCCAACCCGGCTTCCTCGAAGGCGGATCGGGCCGCCTGGAGGACGAGAGTGCGATTGCGCCGGGCATCGGCCCGGAGCAGCGGAGCGGCCGCCGGAGGCGGTGACGTCTTCCTGCGCTGTGCCATGCGCGCGGACCTCCGGGAGCCGGACGACGAAACGGGGTGAGAGTTCCGATTGTATCCAGGCATGTGAGCGAGGAGCCGAGCCGCCATACCAGGATCAATCGGATCAGAAGGCTGAAACAACAAAAGGCCGTTATCAGCACACAAAGCGCTGATAACGGCCCGAAAACCGGTCTCTTGGATGTCTTGGACGTCTCTCGGACGTCTCCCGGACGCCCTTCCCCGACGTGCTCAGCCAGTGATCACCGCGCGGCCACGGCGTCCCAGGCCTTGCCCGCCGCCGCCGTGACCTCGTCCGCCCCGGCGACCGTCGCTCCCAGGGCCCGCAGGCCCGCGCCGAGCGCCGCGAGCGAGGTCAGGACGACTGCGCGGTCCGCGGCCGTTCCGTAGTGGTTGACGCGGATCATCTCCTGGGCGAGCGCACCCCCGGCCCCCTGCACCGGGACCGAGGCGTCCGCCGCCAGGGCCGCCGCCACGATCTCGCGGGCGTCGGTGCCGCCGACGGCCCGCAGCGTGGTGGCGACGGGGGCCGCGTCCTCGTCCCGGACCACGTAGGGCTCCAGGCCGCCGCCCAGGGCCCGTACTCCCGCGCGCACGGCCGCAGCTGCCGCCCGGTGCCGGACCATGGCCGCGTCCAGGCCCTCCGCCTCGATCCGGTCCACGGCCTGTTCCAGGGCGAGCATCTCCAACTGGGCGGGGGCGTGCGGCAGTGCCGTGCGCCCGCCGTCGATCCAGCGCTCCTTCCAGTCCAGCAGGGAGAGGTACGAGCGCCGGGGCGCATGCTCATTGGCCGCGATCCGCTCCCACGCGCGGGCGCTGACCGACGCCACCGACACACCCGCCGGCCCCGCCATCGCCTTCTGGCCGCCGATGACGCAGAGGTCCACACCCCACTCGTCGGTGAGCAGCGGCTCGGCGCCCACGGAGGCGACCGCGTCCAGCATCAGCAGCGCACCGTGCTCGCGCACGACGGCTCCGATCTCCGCCACGGGGTTGGTGTTGCCCGTGGCCGCCTCGGCGTGGACGAGGCTGACGAAGTCGATCGCCGGGTGCGCGCGCAGCGCCTCCGCGATCCGGTCCGCGGTGACGGCCCCGCTGAAGGGCGCCGACACGGTGACCACCTCGGCGCCGCAGGAACGCAGCCAGCCGCCGAAGGTCTCCCCGTACGGCCCGGTGATGACGTTGAGCGCGGTGCTGCCGGGGCGGACGGCCGAGCGGATGCACGCCTCCAGCGGCAGCAGCGCCTCGCCCTGCATCGTGACGACGGTCTCGCGGGTGCGCATCAGCGCCGCGACCTTGTCCTCGATGCGCGCGAAATGACCTGCGCCCAGGGGCGCGAGGTCGAGCAGGGCCGGTGCGGTGTTCGCAGTCACGGTTGCCAGTGCCTTCCAGGGTCTCGCGCCACGTCCGGCGCCCGACAATCTCTCCCCGACCCTACGTCCGAACCCCGGCCCGCGCCGACGGCCGGACCCCTACCGCCAGCCGCCGACGTCGACACCGCCCGGCACGACGTCACCCGGCCCGTAGGGCTCACGGGTGAGGACGAACGTGCCGATGTCGAGATGGCTCACCACTCCGCCGGCGCCCCGTACGACCCGGAGCGTCTCGCCCGCGTAGTACCCGTCGAGGCCCGTCCACGTGCCGTCCTCCTCGGCGCGGAACCGCGCTGCACGGCCCCCGTTCCCCAGCGGCGACAGGTCCAGGCCGCGCTCCGCGCGCAGCCGCAGGGCGAAGCCGGTGGCGCCCCAGTACCAGGGTCCGGTCAGCTCCAGCAGCGCCGGGTCCACGGCGTCGAGGGGGCGCCAGGGCTCCGGGATCCGCGGCTCGTGCTCGGCGACCGTGCCCACCATCTCCGCGCAGGCGTCGGCCACTTCGAAGCCGGAGGTGAGGTTGGCGAGCAGGACCGCGCCGACCCCGTCCTCCGGGCTCACCCACAGCGTCGCGATGAAGCCCGGCATCGACCCGGTGTGCCCGGAGAGGAACCGGCCGTCCCGGCACGCCAGTTGCATCCCGAGACCGTAGCCGCCCGCCCGGTCCGGCCCCTGGGGTGCGGTCTCCGGCACCCGCATCTCCTCCAGCGAGCTCTTCCGCAGCACCCGCTCGTCGCCGTCCAGC
>NZ_JBSFWU010000235.1:0-2363 GCF_053594995.1 Streptomyces sp. NPDC002536 | reverse complement strand
CGGCGGCTCCGACGTACTGCTCGCGGAGCTGGCCGTCGAGGGCGTGGCCGAGCCGACCGGGTTCTGGACCGATGCCGGCCGCCTTCTCCCCCGCCGACGGCCCCGCCACCCGCTACGCGGCCAACCGCGCCACCATCACCGAGGCCGCCCGCATGGCCGACGCCCACGGCGACCACGGCCGGGCGTCCCGGCTGCGGGCGTTCGCCGACCCCGCCCGGCACTTCCTCTCCTTCGACGCCCGCGGCAGCGGCCGCGCCGTCGAGGTCCTCGGCGACCTCCCCGCGGCCGACCGCATCGCGGTCCTGGTCCCCGGCGCGGACACCACCCTGGACACGTACGACACCCACGGCGGCACCCCGTACAAGACCCTCGGCGGCAGCGCGGCAGCGCTCCGCGACGAGCTGCGCCGCCAGGACCCGGCGGCCCGGGTCGCCGTCGTCGCCTGGCTCGGCTACGCGACGCCGGGCACGGTGAGCCCGGAGGTGGTGACCACCGGGCGCGCGGACGAGGCGGCTCGCGAACTGCGCGCGTTCACCGGCTCGTTGCACCGCATCAACAAGAACGCGGCGATCTCGCTCCTGGGCCACTCCTACGGCTCCGTGGTGTGCGGCCGCGCCGCGAGCGGGCTCGCGGTCGCGGACATCGCCCTGTACGGCAGCCCTGGCACCGGCGCGGACAGCGCGGCGGCGCTGCGCACGCCGGCCAGGGTCTGGGCCGGGCGCGGCACGGACGACTGGGTGGGCGGCGTCCCGCACGCCAGTGCGGACCTCTTCGGCACGACCGTCGGCTTCGGCGCCGACCCCGTCTCGCCGGCCTTCGGCGCGCGCGTCTTCGCGGCGGGCGACGGCGGGCACAGCGAGTACCACAAGCCGGGTTCGCTCCCGCTGCGGAACCTGGCGCGGATCGCGCTGGGCAAGGAGCCGGTGGAGCGGTCCCATGGCTGATCTGCGCGCCCTCGTCCGGAAGATCGACGCCACGACGCCGCCCGGCCGCGACCGCGCCGTGGACGCGCTGCGCGCCGTCGCCATCCTGGGCGTCGTGCTCGGCCACTGGCTGGTCACCGCGCTCGTCGCGGACGGCGGCGCCCTGCACGGGGCGAGCCCGCTGGAGCAGATGCCGTGGCTGACCCCGGTGTCGTGGGTGTTCCAGACGCTGGCCGTGTTCTTCCTGGTCGGCGGCCACGTGGCGGCGAAAGGATACGCGTCGGCCCGCGCCCGCGGCACGGGCTACGGCCCGTGGCTGGCGGCCCGGCTGGCCCGCCTGTTCCGCCCGGTCGCGGTGCTGCTCGCCCTGTGGACCGTGACGGCGGCCTGCATGCTCGCGGCGGGCACAGGCCTGGAGACGGTCCGCACCCTGCTGCAACTCGTCCTGTCCCCCCTGTGGTTCCTGCTGGTGTTCGCGGGGCTCACGGCGCTGACGCCGCTGGTGCGGCGGCTGCACCCGGTGTGGCCGCTCGCCGTGGTGGCGGCGGTGGACCTGGTCCGCTTCGGCCTGGGCGGGCCCGCCTGGCCGGGCTGGGTGAACGTGGCGGCGGGCTGGCTGGTCCCGTACTGCGTGGGGGCCGCGTGGGCGCGGGGCGCCTTCGCCTCGCGGCGGAGCGGCTGGGCCCTGCTGGCCGGCGGTACGGCGGCGACGGCCGCGCTGGTCGCCTGGTGCGGCTACCCCGCCTCCATGGTGGGCGTCCCCGGCGCCGCGGTCTCCAACCTCAATCCGCCGACCCTGGCGGCGGTCGCCTTCGGCCTGGCCCAGTGCGGCGCGGCCCTGCTGCTCCGCGAGCCCCTGCGCCGCGCGCTGCACCGGCGCCCGGCGGCGTGGGCGGCGGTGGCCCTGACGAACCTGTCGGCGATGACGGTCTTCCTGTGGCACCAGACGGCGATGATGGCGGTCACCACGACGGGTCTGCTGGCGGGCTCGTACCTGCCGGGCCTGCACACGGCCCCGGACGGCCTCGGCTGGCTGCTGGACAGGCTCACGTGGATGCCCGCGTTCGCGATGGCACTGCTGCTGTGCTGGTCGGTGTTCCGCGTGTACGAGCAGGTGGGGCCGCGAACCCCCGTCCCCGGGTAGGCGGGGACGGGGGCCGGTCGGCCGGGAGCGCACGCCCTATCGATCCCCCCGTGCTCGGTACGGCGCGGCTTCCCGTTGCTCATCAGCCTGCCGGACGGCCTGCTTCCGCGCGATAGGAAGAAATTCCTAGGGCGTGTCCGCGGATCCTCGCCCCGTCAGGGGCGCGGGGCTGTAGACATATGCGGCTCCGCCGCGTGGGCGCGACCAGCCACAGCGCACCCGCAGATGACGTGCCGCCTCGGGGTGGTGCGTCGGCTGCAGGCCGTCGGTGGCTGGTCGCGCCCACGCGGCGGAGC
>NZ_JBSFWU010000234.1:0-2612 GCF_053594995.1 Streptomyces sp. NPDC002536 | reverse complement strand
CAGCGGGATGCCGGCGGCCTGGTAGTTCTGCGAGGCGTCGTAGATGAAGGAGACGGGGGCGTCCGCCTTCGTGAAGTCGCGGGTGAAGCCGCCCTCGGTGCCCGGCGCGATCTGGTTGCGCAGGCGGATGTTGGCGAACGTACCGCGGATCATGACCTCGTGGTTGCCGCGGCGGGAGCCGTAGCTGTTGAAGTCGCGGCGCTCGACGCCGTGCTCCGTGAGGTACTTGCCGGCCGGGGTGTCGGCCTTGATCGCACCGGCCGGGGAGATGTGGTCGGTGGTGACCGAGTCGCCCAGCTTGGCCATGACGCGGGCGCCGGTGATGTCGACGACCGGGGCCGGCTCCATCTGCATGCCCTCGAAGTACGGGGGCTTGCGGACGTAGGTGGACTCGGTGTCCCACTCGAAGGTGTTGCCGGTCGGGATCGGCAGGGCCTGCCACTGGGCGTCGCCCGCGAAGACGTCCTGGTAGGACTTGTTGAACATGTCCTCGCCGATGGCGTTGGCCACGACGTCGTTGACCTCGGCCTCGGAGGGCCAGATGTCCTTCAGGAAGACCGGGTTGCCCTCGGTGTCCGTGCCCAGGGCGTCGCGCGTGATGTCCACCTTCATGGAACCCGCGAGGGCGTACGCGACGACCAGCGGCGGGGAGGCCAGGTAGTTCATCTTGACGTCGGGGTTGATCCGGCCCTCGAAGTTGCGGTTGCCGGAAAGCACCGAAGTCACGGCCAGGTCGTGGTCGTTGACGGCCTTGGAGACCTCCTCCGGCAGCGGGCCGGAGTTGCCGATGCAGGTGGTGCAGCCGTAACCGACCAGGTTGAAGCCGACCTTGTCGAGGTAGGGGGTCAGGCCCGCCTTGTCGAAGTAGTCGGTGACGACCTTGGAGCCCGGGGCGAGGGTGGTCTTGACCCACGGCTTGCGGGTCAGGCCCTTCTCGACCGCCTTCTTGGCCACCAGCGCGGCGGCGACCATGACGTACGGGTTCGAGGTGTTGGTGCAGGAGGTGATCGCGGCGACGGTGACGGCGCCGTGGTCGATCGTGTAGGTCGTGCCATCGGGGGCGGTGACGGTGACCGGGTTCGACGGGACGCCGTTGGCGGCGGCCGGGGCGTCGGAGGCCGGGAAGGACTCCTCGCCCGCCTCGTCGGCGGTGGAGACGTAGTTGAGGACGTCACGCTCGAACTGGGCCTTGGCCTCGGCGAGGACGATGCGGTCCTGCGGGCGCTTGGGGCCGGCGATGGAGGGGACGACCGTGGAGAGGTCCAGCTCCAGCTTCTCGGAGAAGTCCGGCTCGGCGGCCGGGTCCAGCCACAGGCCCTGCTCCTTGGCGTAGGCCTCGACGAGCGCGACCTGCTGCTCGCTGCGGCCCGTCAGGCGCAGGTACTTGAGCGTCTCGCCGTCGATCGGGAAGATCGCGGCGGTGGAGCCGAACTCCGGCGACATGTTGCCGATGGTGGCGCGGTTGGCCAGCGAGGTGGCGGCGACGCCCTCGCCGTAGAACTCGACGAACTTGCCGACGACGCCGTGCTTGCGCAGCATCTCGGTGATCGTGAGGACGAGGTCGGTGGCGGTGGTGCCGGCGGGCAGCTCACCGGTCAGCTTGAAGCCGACGACGCGCGGGATGAGCATGGAGACCGGCTGGCCGAGCATCGCGGCCTCGGCCTCGATGCCGCCGACGCCCCAGCCGAGGACGCCGAGGCCGTTGACCATGGTGGTGTGCGAGTCGGTGCCGACGAGGGTGTCGGGGTAGGCCTGGCCGCCTCGGACCATGACCGTACGGGCCAGGTGCTCGATGTTCACCTGGTGCACGATGCCGGTGCCCGGCGGGACGACCTTGAACTCGTCGAACGCGGTCTGGCCCCAGCGCAGGAACTGGTAGCGCTCCTTGTTGCGGCCGTACTCCAGCTCGACGTTCTGGCCGAAGGCGTCCTTCGTGCCGAACTTGTCGGCGATGACGGAGTGGTCGATGACCAGCTCGGCCGGGGCCAGCGGGTTGATCTTCGCCGGGTCGCCGCCGAGCTCCTTGACGGCCTCGCGCATGGTGGCGAGGTCGACGACGCAGGGCACGCCGGTGAAGTCCTGCATGATCACGCGGGCCGGCGTGAACTGGATCTCCTGGCTGGGCTGGGCCTGGGAGTCCCAGCTGCCGAGCGCGCGGATGTGGTCGGCGGTGATGTTGGCGCCGTCCTCGGTGCGGAGCAGGTTCTCCAGGAGGACCTTGAGGCTGTAGGGGAGGCGCGCGGAGCCCTCCACCTTGTCCAGCCGGAAGATCTCGTACGACTCGTCGCCCACCCGCAGGGTGCTGCGAGCGTCGAAGCTGTTCGCCGACACGACAGTCTCCTTCATGTGCATGAATTCGCGTACTGCGGCAATCCTGCCGCCCCATCACCGCGCGGATCCGCTAAGGTGAACCTAAGTTAGGCATGCCTTACTGGCGCGACGGCGGTACGCCCTCTCAACAGATATCTCGATGTCGAGATAACAGTAGTACATGGCCGGTGAATGGTCATGTCCTGATGGGCCGATCCGGGCCCACCTGGGGCTCTGGGGCGGGCGCCGCGACCGTGCCGCCCTCGGCTAGCGTTCCCGATCATGAACGCACACCTCGGCCC
>NZ_JBSFWU010000233.1:0-2716 GCF_053594995.1 Streptomyces sp. NPDC002536 | reverse complement strand
ATCCGCGAGATCAACTCCGGGGTGTTCGCCTTCGACGCCCAGCTCCTGACGGACGCGCTCGGCAAGGTCCGCACGGACAACAGCCAGGGCGAGGACCCCGTGTCGAGGCGGTGCCACAGGAGCGGGTTCGCCGCGAGGACTCTCGGGTCCACCTCCACCCGGCCGCCGGTCACGTCACGCAACACCAGCCGCGGGGCGACCCCGTCCGCGCGGCGGACCTGTGTCAGCAGGTCCGTCCGTACGCGGTGTTCACGCAACAGCCCGCGGGCCGCGAGCCAGCCGTCGCCCGCGGTGATGCGCGCCGGGCGCAGCACGGCGACGAGGGTGCCGGCGAGCGCGGCCCAGCAGCCGCCGCGGGGCCAGTCCAGGCTGCCGCGGGCGAGGTCGGCGAGGACCAGGACGGTTCCGAGGCCCAGGCCGAACCACCAGGCGGCGCGGGCCTCGCGGCGCCAGCCGCGGTCGTAGGCCGGCACGGCGGCTCCCGGCGACCGGTCGTGGACATGTCGCGCCTGCAGTCGCAGCAGCAGCATTGCTCGCCGTCCCATGGCCGTGACGGTAGGACCGGCCGCCGGACCACACGCCGGACATTGACGGAAAACTGACGTTACGTCGCCGAATCCTGACGCTCCGCTTACGGTCGCACCGCAGCCGGCGTCAAGATCACGTGAAGATCGCACCGCACCGCGACAAGACCCCGCCAACGCCGGGCGCGACCCCCGGAACCCGGCCGCACGCTGGGCCTTCCACGTCACGGAGGTACGACAAGACATGTCCATGCTGGCCAAAACGGGCGAACGGCCGACCGAACCGCCGGATACCGGCGCGGGGCCCGCTGCCGAGGACCGGCACCGGCTCACCGCCACGCAGGGCCTCGCGGCCCTGTCCCTCGACGCGATGGCGTCGGTGGCCTACGGCCCCGAGTCGATCGTCCTGGTGCTGGCCGCCGCCGGGGCGCACGGCCTCGGCTTCACCCTGCCGGTCACCCTCGCGATCGCCGCCCTGCTGGCCGTGCTCGTCGCCTCCTACCGCCAGGTCATCGCCGCCTTCCCGGACGGCGGCGGCTCGTACGCGGTCGCCAAGCGGCACCTGGGCCGCCGCACCAGCCTGGTCACCGCGGCCTCCCTGATCCTGGACTACGTGCTCAACGTGGCCGTCTCCGTGACGGCCGGCGTCGCCGCCCTGACGTCCGCCTTCCCCTCCCTCTACGGCGACCGGGTGTGGCTCTGCCTCGCCGTCCTCGTCGTCGTCACGGCCGTCAACCTGCGCGGCATCGTGGAGTCGGCGAAGGCCTTCATCGTGCCGACGGCCGTCTTCGTCGGCTCGATCCTGCTCATGATCGTCATGGGCCTCTTCCGCAGCGCCCCCGCCAGCACCGCGGCCGCGCACGGCCACGCGTCCGTGCTCGCCGACAACGCCACCACGGTCGGCGCCCTGCTGCTCCTGAAGGCGTTCGCGTCCGGCTGCTCCGCCCTCACCGGCGTCGAGGCCGTGGCCAACGCCGTCCCGTCCTTCCGCGCTCCGCGCGTCAAGCGCGCGCAGCACACGGAGGTGGCGCTGGGCGCCCTGCTCGGCATCATGCTCATCGGCCTGTCCGTCCTCATCGGCCGTTTCCACCTGCAGCCGGTCGAGGGCGTCACCGTCCTGGCCCAGCTCGCGGACGCCTCGCTCGGCCACAACTGGGCGTTCTACGTCGTGCAGTTCGCGACGATGATCCTGCTCGCGCTCGCCGCGAACACCTCCTTCGGCGGGCTGCCGGTGCTGATGGCCCTGCTGGCCCGCGACAACTACCTGCCGCACGTCTTCGGCCTCAAGGCCGACCGCCAGGTGCACCGCCACGGCGTGCTCGCCCTGGCCGCCGTCTCCGCGGCACTGCTGGCCTTCTCCGGCGGCGACGTCAACACGCTCGTACCGCTCTTCTCGATCGGCGTGTTCGTCGGCTTCACCATCTGCCAGGTCGGCATGGTCCGCCACTGGCGGCAGGAGCGCTCGGCCGGCTGGCTCGGCAAGGCGCTCCTCAACGGCTTCGGCGCCGTGCTCACCGGCGTGGCCACGGTGGTCGTCACCGCCACGAAGTTCACCGAGGGCGCCTGGCTGATCGTGCTGGCGCTGCCGGTGCTGGTACTGGCCTTCGAGGCTGTGCACCGGGCCTACGGCCGGATCGGCGAGCGCCTGGAGCTGGGCCGGGTGCCCGAACCGCCGCGCCGCTGCCACTCGGTGGTCGTCGTGCCGGTCTCGTCGCTGTCGCGCCTGACGAGCAAGGCGCTGACCGCCGCCGTCTCGCTCGGCGACGAGGTCGTGGCCGTGACGGTCTCGCACCCCGACGCGGAGTCGCTGCGCCGCGACTGGGAGCTGTGGAACCCCGGCGTGAGCCTGGTCGAACTGCCCGGCCAGCCCGGCGCGTTGGGACGTCCGATCGTGCAGTACGTGCGCGACCTGACGGAGCAGCACCCCGACAACCGGGTGACGGTACTGATCCCGGAGGTCGAACCGGCCCACATCTGGCAGCGGCTCCTCCAGAACCAACGAGGCACGGTGGTGGCGCACGCGGTGCGCCGGGACACGGACGCGGTGATCTGCCGCCTGCGGTTCCGGATCACCTGAGCGCCCCGTCAGGGGCGCGGGGAACTGCGCGAGCAACCACGACGCGCCCGCAGCCGACGTCCCGGGGGGTGGCCCCCGGCCCCCGGTCGGGAGAGCTCACCGCAGTACACCACTC
>NZ_JBSFWU010000232.1:0-2741 GCF_053594995.1 Streptomyces sp. NPDC002536 | reverse complement strand
GGGGTAGTGCGTCGGCTGCGGGCCGGTGGGGGCTGGTCGCGCAGTTCCCCGCGCCCCTTACGGGGCGGGCCAATGCACAGCCCCCCGAAAGCCGAACGGCAGTGCAATGGTGCGGCGTTGTCCCGAATTGTCGACGGGGCCGTAACAGGGGTTATGGGCCGCCTCCCGCGCGGGAATGGGCGGATCATGAACCCGAACACCCCCCTGTCCCCCCGCCCGCTCTACCACCTCTCCGACGTCCGGCACCGCGTCCTGACGAGCCGTCAGCTCCGTGAGCACGGCATGTCGGGGTCCGACCTCTCCGAGCGCTGCCGCCCCGGCGGCCCCTGGCAGCAGTTGCTGCCAGGGGTCTATCTGCTCCACCCCGGACCCGCCACCAGCGAGGAACGGCTGCACGCCGCGCTGATGTACACGATCCCGCGCACCTACGTTCCGGCCCAGCCGGGGCCCTCGGGCCCGTACGGCGAAGCCATGATCACCGGGCTGGCCGCGCTCGCGCTGCACCGCTTCACCTCCGCTCCCCCGCTGCTCGCCCTGGACCGGATCGACGTGCTGGTGCCGCGCACGCGCCGGCTGCGCCCGGCCGGGTTCGTCCGGCTCCTGCGGGCGCACGCCCTGCCGCGGGCCCGGACGGTGACGGGGCTGCCCGTCGCCCCGGTCTCCCGCGCCCTGGCGGACGCGGTCGCGCAGTTGACCGACGCCGCGGCCGTGCGCCGGCTGCTGACGGAGGCCGTGCGCGGCGGGCACTGCGAGGCGACGGCGGTCGTCCGCGAGCTCGCCCGGGCCCAGTTGCTGGGGCGGCCGTACGTCGCGGAGGCCGTCGACGCGCTGCTCGCCGAGGGGCGGGCGCTCGCCGAGGGCCTGATGTACGGCATGGTGCGCGACCACGCGCTGCCCGCCCCGCTGTGGAACGTCGAACTCCGGATGCCCGGCGGCCCGTTGCTCGGCGCCGTGGACGCCTACTGGCCGGACCACGCCGTGGCGGCCGACATCGACATGCGGGGCGCCCACGAGGGGGAGGACGGCTCGCTCTGGTCCGAACAGTCGCGCAAGCGCGAGCACTTGGAGCGGCTCGGCATCACGGTCGTGCGGCTCACGCCGAAGCGGCTGCGCGAGGCGGCCGAGGAGCAGGCCGCGGTCGTCCGCACCGCCCTGGTGGCGTCGGCCGACCGCGAGCCCGCGCCCTACGTCGTCGTACTGCCGAGGTGAATCAGCGCCGGGACAGGAGCAGTTCGGTGTTGCGGTCGGCGGGCGCGCCGTCGAGCGTGGTGTCCCGGCCCGGGGCGTTGAAGGCCAGTTCCCGGTAGAGGGAGGCCAGTCCGGTCTGCGAGAGGTCGTGGACGTCGGTGCGGTAGGGCGCGTCCGACTCGATGAGGGTGGTGAAGAGGGAGATCGTGCCGTCGCGGTTGTCGGTGATCTCGATGATCCGGGCGAGCTGGGGATAGTCGACGTGCGAGGCGGTCGCGATCTCCCAGAACGTGCCGCGGGGCCGGATGCGGTTGCGGTGGCTGTGGCCGTTGATCCAGGCCAGGACGTTGGAGTGGCGCTGCAGGAGCGCGATGATCTCGTCGCCGCCGTGGCGCTTGTCGCCGGGGCGGCCGGGGTCGGGCACCGGGTTGTCCATGCTCCAGCTGGGGTGGTGGCTGAAGACGAGCGCGTACTCGTCCCGGTGCCGCCGCAGGGTGCGGTCCAGCCAGTCGAGCTGCTCGCTGCCGAGGGAGCCCTGATAGTGGCCGCCGGGGTCGGTGGAGTCGAGGCTGATGCCGAGGACGCGGTCGGAGACGCGGAAGGCGTAGTAGAGGTTCCCGGAGTCGAGGTTGTCGCGGCTGTAGCCGTGGCCGACGGGCCCGCGGCCGGTGTGCTGCGGGTCGAGGTGGGCCTGGACGTACTGGCGCGGGGTGAGCGGCACCCGGCGCGGGTCGGCCGTGACCGTGCGCATCTCCTTGGCGTGGGACTTCAGCAGCGCCTCGATGCGCTTGCCCTTGGGGTCGGCGCCCTTGCCCTCGCCCTCCATCAGCCACTTCGCCTCGGCGGCGGGGACGGTCTGGAGCTTGCGGCCGCCGACGGCCACGTCGGCGATGAAGGAGCCGGCCGCGGGGTAGCAGCCGCCGGAGAGCAGGTCGTGGTTGCCGAAGGTGGAGTACCAGGGGATGTTGAGGCCCGGGCTCACGACGCGCCGCACGGCCGCGTCGAGATAGCCGGGGATCCTCGGGTAGCCGAGCGCCTTGTCCTGGTCGCGCAGGGCGCTGTCGGGGTGCCAGTAGAGCTTGAGGTTGCTGTTCTGGACGCCTTCGTAGTGCTGCGGGTCACCGGTGTTGGGGTTGATGCGGCCGCCGCTGAGGGCGGTGAGGAACCACTCGACCTCGATCGCCGCGTTCTCGTCGCCGTTGTCGCCGGTGGTGACGACGAAGCCGAACGGGGCGCCGGTCGCCGGCCCCCGGCGCAGCTTGTTGACGCGCTCGACGAGGGCGACCACGCCGGGCAGCGTCAGCGCCTCGTGCGGGCGCCAGCCGCCGGGCCCGCCGGCCCGGAAGAACTCGTAGCGCAACGGGTGCTGAACATCCGTCAGATGCAGGTCGGTGAACTGCACGAAGGAGGCGAGCGTGCGGCGCCGGTCCTCGCGGCCGCGCTGCGCGTCGGCCAGGTCGGCGCGGACCACAATATCGACAGGTAATGCCAAGTAGCAAAGGGCTTTGGTCATGAGACCGCAGAATGCGTACTCTGCCGCCTGCCCGCCCCGC
>NZ_JBSFWU010000231.1:0-2790 GCF_053594995.1 Streptomyces sp. NPDC002536 | reverse complement strand
CGTCCCCGAGGCCCGCACGGTGGCCCCCAGTAGTTCCGTGCCCCGTCAGGGGCGCGGGGAACTGCGCGACCAGCCACAACCGGCCCGCAGCTGAACGCAACGCTCAGCCGTACAGCTCCGTGTACGACGGAAACACACCGCCGGGGCCATTGATGCCCTCGGCGGCCCGCACGGCCTTCACCACGCACCGCGTGAGCACATCCGCCCCCGCCGCCAGGATCTCGTTCACGGCCCCTGCCGTGAAGTCCACGCTGCTGGGCAGCGATTGGTCCTCCGCCAACGGGCGAGCGCCCGTCGCCAAAGCGAACACCGTGTCGCCGTCCGTCAGCAGGTGCACCGGCCGTACTGCGCGGGCCAGGCCGTCGTGTGCCGTGCCGGCCAGTTTCTGCGCCTGGGCGCGGGTGAGGGCCGCGTCCGTCGCGACCACGGCGATCGTGGTGTTGAGCGGGGGCCGGACCGAGCCCGCCCAGCGCCGGGCCGACTCCTGCCGCGCCGCGTCCAGTGCGCGCTGTGCCGCCGCGTGCCGTTCCGGCTCCGGGTACGCGACCCGAGTGCCCTCGTAGAGCTGCCCGTACAGGACGCCCGTGTGCGGATCGGCCACCGCTCCGGCCGCGTTGACGGCGGCGAGCGCGGCCACCGTCACGCCCGAGGGCAGCACCACGCTCGCCGTGCCGATGCCTCCCTTGAGGCCTCCGGCCACCGCCCCGGTGCCGGCTCCGACGTTGCCCTGGGCCACCGGCGCCCCGGGCTCCGTACGCGCCGCGGCCTCGACGGCCAGGCGGCCCAGGGCAGCGTCCGGGCGGGCCCGCCAGTCGCCGCCGCGGCCCAGGTCGAAGAGGGCCGCGGCCGGGACGACGGGCACCACCTGGGCGGGGTCCGGGCCGACCCGAACGCCCCGGCCCGCGTCCTCCAGCCAGGCCATCACCCCGGACGCGGCCTCCAGCCCGAACGCGCTGCCGCCGGTGAGGACGACCGCTTCGATGCGCTGGACGAGGTTGCGCGGGTCGAGGGCGTCCGTCTCCCGCGTCCCGGGCCCACCGCCCCGGACGTCCACGGCGGCGACCGCGCCGCCCGGCTCGGCCAGGACGACGGTGGTGCCGCTCAGGGCCCGCTCGCCGGTCAACTGGGCATGTCCCACACGGAGTCCGGGAACGTCGGTCAGTGCATCACGAGGGCCCGGGCGCAGCAATGCATTCATGGGGCATGCGTATCACGCACTCTGCTCCCGCGCCGCCCTCCTCGTCGTGAGAGTGACGCCCACCACGACCGTCGCGGCCGCCACCAGACCGGCGGCGAGCACGGCCTTGCCGCCCGCGAACGTGCACAGCAGGACCAGCACGGCCGAGACGGGCAGCACCAACTGCTGGGCCAAGCCGCGTTTCTGGTGCCGGGAGTGGATCAGCCACACGGTGACCATGAACAGCGCGGTGGGGATCGTGACGGTCGCGGAGGCCGCCGTCGTCGAGATGTGCGCCTTGCCCGTCGCCGCCTCGATCGCCACTTCGATGCCCGCCCCGACCGCCGCCGCCGAGACGAAGACGGGATAGTGCCCGTAACCCCACAGGAACGCCTGGCTGTTGGAGGCCAGGTGGAGGTGGATGGGCACGGCGAAGTAGATCCAGTACGCGGCGAAGATGACGAGCAGCCCGCCGGCCGCGATCGGCAGCAGGGTGCTCAGCTCCCCGTGCTCGTCCACCGCCGACTGGACGGCGACCGTGGCCGCGGAGACGGTCTCGCCGAGCACGATGATGGTGAACAGGCCGTAGCGCTCGGCGATGTGGTGCGGATGCCAGCCCGTCTGGTGGCGGTGCTCGGCGACGGGCGGCACGCACATCTCCAGGACCGCCATCACCAGGAACAGCCACGGCTTGGCGTGGGCAGGCAGCAACAGCAGCCCCAGCCAGCCGATCTGGCACAGGCTGATGCCCGCCGCGTAGCGCAGGGCCGTGCTGCGCTCCTCGCCCTCGGAGCCGTGCGCGGCCCGCAGCCACTGCGAGACCATGGCGAGCCGCATCACGACATAGCCCGACCAGACCGCCGTGAAGTCGCCGCGGTCGAAGGCGCGGGGCACGCCGCCGGCAAGGATCAGCACACCGGCGATCTGGACGAGGGTGACGACGCGGTAGAGCACGTCGTCCGTGTCGTACGCCGAGGAGAACCAACTGAAGTTCATCCAAGCCCACCACACGGCAAAAAACGCCATCAAGTAGCTGAAAATGCCGTGCTGCGGATGCCCCTCGGCGAGCGCGTGCACCAGCTGTCGGCCCGCCTGGGCCACCGCGACCACGAAGCACAGGTCGAAGAACAGCTCCAGGGGCGTCGCGGCGCGGTGCGACTCGTCGCGTCCGCGTTCGGTCATGGGGCGCAGCACGCTCATGGGCCGATTCTCACCGCAGGCGGCCCGGCCCGCGCGCGGAGCGCATGGCCCTACCCTTGAGGGCATGAGCACTGCCCCCGAGCCCGTTGACCCCGCTGCCGCGCTGATCTTCGACGACCCGCTGTCGCGCCCGTCGGCCGACGACACGGACCGAGGCTGGGGCGACCGCCCCGCAGGCGGCGACCTCGCCCGCTTCCTGGACGAAAAGCCGCCGCACCACATCTAGCGCCCCGTCCCGCGCCCCTTTGGGGCGGTGCCTCGGGTCGGTCGGGTGCGGGCGGTCGGTGGTTGCTCGCGCAGTTCCCCGCGCCCCGTCAGGGACGCGGGCCGGACGCGTAGAGCATCGACTGTGCCGTTCCGATCACGTTGTCCGTGTCGAAGGGGATGACGCGCACGGTCACGGTCGGCCAATC
>NZ_JBSFWU010000230.1:0-2906 GCF_053594995.1 Streptomyces sp. NPDC002536 | reverse complement strand
GGTCTCTACCGCGAACGCAACACGGTCGAGCGGGCCATCAACAAGATGAAGGACTGGCGAGGCATCGCCACCCGTTACGACAAAACACCCGAGAGCTACCTCGCCGGACTCCATCTCCGCGCAGCGACCATCTGGATCAGCAGCCTGACGCGAGCCGTTGATCGCAACTAAAGACAGTCCCTAGTCGGCTGGCGGTGAGTACCCACGCACGAAGGCCTCTGTACGAAGGCCCCGAGCGGGGCCCCCGGTGTAGTGGGTCGTTGCTGCTCGGGACCCTGGCGGAGCGTCGTTATGCCCAGTCGGCGTCGGGTCCGGCGTGTACCTGCCGCTTCTCGGCGGTGAGTTTGGCGTGCCTGGTTTCGGTCTTCGGGAGTCGTGCTGTGAGCCTTGCGGTGCCGTCCGGGAGTGTTTCCGCGTGGGCTCGGGGGACGGCCGGGTGGTTTCCCCGGGGAGGCCGGGGAGGGGCGGTGGCGGCTGCCCGCTGCTTCCGTCCCGGGCCGCCACCGGCTCCCCTGCAGGTCGGCGGCGGCGAACGGCGCTGTCAGTGGCTGCTTTTAGGCTCCTCCCACTCAACGGCGGAGGAGACATGTCTGAGGCTCGGGGAGATACCCGACCTGAGCATGGTGCTCGACGCTGACCCGGGTGTGGTTCCGGTACTGGCTGGCGAACTCGCGGCGGGGGACGAGATTCCGGCCTGGCCCGGCGGCCGGGTGACCCGTGCGCCCTGCCCGCGTCCTGGACGGGCGCGTCGAGGTCGGGATCAACGGTGTCTGCCTCGACATCGACGCGCACGAACGGGTCGGGGTGCTGGCCCGATACGGGACGGCTGTCTCATGGGCCTTCATCCGGGCGGCTCGTCTCTGCTGGCCTGATGCACTGGCTGCGAGCTTCGCCGAGCACGGGATTCGCCCCGTCTCCTTGATACCAGTGGGCGACGGTGGCGAAGGTTCCTACCCAGTGTGGGTTCCGTACCTGACGTACGCCGGGGCAATGGCTCTCGTCGACTTCGCGGCCCTGCTCGAATGGGAGTGCCTCCAGGAACCGGACTCCGGCTCCGCCCAGGAGTGCGCCGAGGCCACTCGTGCCGTCGCGCATCCGGTGCTCCACCCGACAGAGCCGTACCGCCAACGATGCCGCTGCGGCTGCTGACCGCCGTCGTGTTGTTTGTTGGCGGGGGTGCTGGGGGTGAAGTCGGTATGAAGTCGGCTGGTTGCCGGGTCGGCGGCCTTGAGGGTCGCCTGGCGGCCCGTCTCGGCCGGATGGCTGTTGGAGCCGTATGCGAGGGTTACGCCGCCTACCGGGCGCAGTACATCGAGTACTGCCTGCATGCCCCGAGCCCCGGGCCTGGTGTGACGGCAACGCCTTGTTGCTGGTGATGGTCTTGGTGGAGGGGGTGTGCCGGGTGGGGTGCGGGGTGTGGGGGTCTTGTCAGGGGTGCCTCGTGTTCCCTCCGGTCCGGAAGGCAAGGCGTTGGTCGCATTTCTGTGTTCCAATCCCCGGTTGTGATGCATTATTTGCATCGCTTTGGGTATGGTGGGGGTATGGGTTTGGGTCTGGAGGAGTCGTTGCGGTTGACGGTGGCTGTGTTGATGCAGGCGACGGGGGATTCGCAGCGGGTGATTGCTGCGGTGCTCGGGCTGACGCAGACGCAGGTCTCGCGCCGGCAGTCCGGGGCCACGTCGTGGACTTTGCGTGATGTGGATGTCCTGGCTGAGTACTACGGGATGGCTGCGCTGGATCTGCTGGCGGGTCCGACCCGGGCGTGCGAGACGCTGCCCGCCTCCCGCCGCCGTGGTGCCAATGCCGGGAGGGGAGTGGCTTGGTGAGTGACTTCGATGCGGTCGATTCGCTGCTCGCCGCCGTCGGGCCGGAAGCCGGGCTCCCCTCTCCCCGGGTTCGCCGGGAGTTGCGGGAGCGGGCCCGGTTGTCCAAGGCGCAGGTGGCCCGGGCGCTCGGGGTGAGCCCGTCCACGGTCGCCGCCTGGGAGAGCGGCCGGGACCCGGCCGGCGGGACCCGGACCAAGTACGCCTACCTGCTGGACGGGCTGGCCGCCAAGTTCGCCGCCGGCACCGCCCCGGTCACGCCGTCTGCTGCCGAGGCGGCCGTGGCGCACGCCCCTGCCCCGGCTGACGCTCCTGCGGTTTCCCCGGCGCCCGCAGAAGACGGTGAGGGTGATGAGGTGGAGGCCCTCACGGTGCCCGAGCCGTGTGTGCTGTGCGGGTATCCGGCCGGACAGCGGGTGGCGGGGTTCGCCCAGCACCTGGACCCGGCCGACTGCCAGACCACCGCTGCCGCGCCACCCGACCAGCCTGCCGCGCTGCCTGCACCGTCCGCCGCGGCGCCCGCCCGGCCCGAGGCCGCTCCGGCCGGGAAGCCGGCGGCGGTGCGCACCCCGCGTACGGCGGCGGGTCTCTCGGAGCGTTCCAGGGGCCCGGCCGGGCGTGCGTTCCAGGAGCCGTCCGGGCCGGTCGATCTGATCGGGCAGGCGGCGCAGGCCGCGCTCGCCGAGCACCACGGTGACGTGGAGGCAGCCACGGCGGCGTTGTTGAAGCGGGCGATCGCGGATGCGATGCGGCTGCTGGACGAGTCTCGTAAGGGTGCCCGTTACGACGTGATCGCCCACCCCTGGATCCCTGACATCCTCAGGAAGCAGACGTCCCGCGGCGCCGACCAGATCTGGGAAGCCCGCCCCAAGTGGACCAGGGCCGAACTCCCGCCCGGCCGTCATGAGGTGACCGCGCTGGACATCAACGGCGCCTACCTCTCCGCCCTCAAGACCCACCTCCCGCTCGGCCGGCTGGAGCATTCCGCCGGCCTCGCCCATGACCGTCGTCGCGCCGGTGTCTACCTGATCACCCCGCCCGCCTGGGAGCACGAGGCAGTGCTGCCCAACCCGATCGGGAACC
>NZ_JBSFWU010000229.1:0-2919 GCF_053594995.1 Streptomyces sp. NPDC002536 | reverse complement strand
ACGACACGTCCGCAGCCGAAGCACTCCCCCAGCTACCGCTGGGGGTACCTCCTGGGGGCACCCCCAGCGGTAGCTGGGGGAGGTAGCTGGGGGAGCAGCCGTCCCGCGCCCCTGACGGGGCGCCCGGTGCGGGCGCGTCGTGGTGCCGACAGCCGGCCCGCAGGGCCTCAGGCCTGCTCCGGCTCCTCCTCCGCCTCGTCCGCATGGGCGTACAGCTTCAGCACCGGGACCCCGACTTTGTGCCGTGCCCGCGAGGCCCAGTCGCGGTGGAAGAACTCCTCGACCAGGTGCGGGGCGGTCAGCACGATCACCTCGTCCGCATGGGTCTGCTCGACGACGGAGCGCAGCAGGTCGAGCGGGTGGTCGTCGATGATCTGACCCACCGCCTCGCAGCCCGCCGCCCGCAAGGCGCGCAGCGAGTGCTCCAGCGCCACGGCGGCGGGCCGCAGTGCGTCCTCGCCCTCGGGCTCGTCGGCCTCGTGGACGGCCTGCTCCAGCTCACCGAGGGCGACGTCGTCGATGGCACGCAGCAGCCGGTCCTCGTTTCCTCTGGGCCGCATGAGGACCACGAAGGACATGTCGTCGTCATGCAACGTGGTGACGAACTCGACATCTGTGGCGGACAGCGGCTGCTCGATCATCAATACGCTCGTGAACACGGTGGGCGCCCTTCTTCTCCGTGGGCCACCGGGCCCAACAGAAACCATCCTGCGCGTGCTCCCCCCGAGCCCGCCTGTTTTGATCCCGTGCCCTCGGGGGAGCGTCTGACTCGCGTCTGACCCCATTCTGCCCAGTGGACGCGAAGCGGAACGGCAAATTCCGCCGATTGTCAGATCCTTCAGGTTCTTCAGACCCTTCAGATGCTTTGGTGACGGGTGTAGCGGGTGAAGAGGAAGCCGTCCTCCTCCAGGATCGAACCGAGAGCGAACCGTTCCGGCACCTCCAGCCGCGGCCCGGCCGCGATCCGCGGCGCACTGCCCGCGGCCATCATCGGGGCCAGGGACAGGCACATCTCGTCCAGCACCCCCGCCGCGGCGAACTGCCCCAGCAGCCGCGGACCGCCCTCGGTGAGCAGCCGGGTCAGCCCCCGCTCCGCCAGCGCCCCCGGCACCAGCGCGGGATCCACGCCCCGCCCCTCGCCCGCCACGACCACCTCGGCACCCGCCGCCCGGGCCGCGGCCACCCGGTCGGCCGGCGCCTCCGCGCCCGTGAGCACGATCGTCGGCACCAGCGGAGAGGTGAACAGGGGGAGCGAGAAGTCCAGGCCGAGCCCCGCACTCACCACCGCGATCACCGGCGCCGGGCCCTGCCCGAGCGCCGCGCGCCGCGCCGCGAACGCCTCCCGGGCCCGCGCCGGCCGGTAGCCCTCCTGCCGTACGGTCTCGGCGCCGACCACGACGGCGTCCGCGAGCCCGCGCAGGGTGCCGAAGATCCGCATGTCGGCGTCCGACGAGAGCGGCTGGGAGCGCCCCTCGTGGTGGGCGGCGCCGTCCAGGGACGAGACCATGTTGGCCCGCAGCCAGGCCCTGCCCTGCGCGGGCGGGGCGTCGGGGTAGGCGTAGAAGTCGGCGAGCTCGTCCAGCCCCCATTCGCGCTCGTCGAGGTCGGCGGGGCTGAGCGGGGAGGGGAACAGGCGTCGCATAGGCCGCAGTGTGACATGGGTCGCTGATCACGTGGCCGTCCCGGCTCCCACAGCAGCTACGCTGGACAGCTGTGTCATCCTCCACCGCAACACCTGCCGATGCCTCCGGGTCCGTCAACGGTCCGGCAGGCGAGTCCGCCACCGCCCCGGTGGCGCTGACCTCGCGCGCCCCGCACGTACCGGCCGACCGTCTGGTCGCCGAGATGGTGCCGCCGCCGCGCTTCGACTCCGTGCGGTTCGACACCTACATCCCCGACCCGAACCAGGCCAGCCAGGCCGAGGCCGTCACCGTCCTCGGCGGCTTCGCGGCCGGGCTCGGTGGCGGTACGGACAACGGCGGCGCCCGCAAGCGCTGGTTCCGGCGCGAGGCGAAGCCCGCAGCGGCCTCCGGTCCGCGCGGCGTCTACCTCGACGGCGGCTACGGCGTCGGCAAGACCCACCTGCTGGCCTCGCTCTGGCACGCCGCCCCGGCCGAGCCGGCGCAGAAGGCCTTCGGCACCTTCGTGGAGCTGACCAACCTCGTCGGCGCACTGGGCTTCCAGCAGACCGTTCAGACGCTCAGCGGCCACAAGCTGCTGTGCATCGACGAGTTCGAGCTCGACGACCCGGGCGACACCGTGCTCGTCTCCAGCCTGCTGCGCAAGCTGGTCGAGGCGGGTGTGGCCCTGGCCGCGACCTCCAACACGCTGCCCGGCAAGCTCGGCGAGGGCCGGTTCGCCGCGGCCGACTTCCTGCGCGAGATCCAGGGCCTCTCCGCCCACTTCCGCCCGCTCCGGATCGACGGCGAGGACTACCGTCACCGCGGCCTGCCGCAGGCCCCGGCGCCGTACGACGACGAGACCGTCAAGCGCGTCGCGCACGCGGCCGAGGGCGCCTCGCTCGACGACTTCCCCTCCCTGCTCGCCCACCTCTCCAAGGTCCACCCGAGCCGGTACGGCGCCATGTGCGACTCCATCCGCGCGGTGTGCCTGACCGGCGTCGAGCCGGTGCCCGACCAGTCGACGGCGCTGCGGCTGGTGGTCCTGGCGGACCGGCTCTACGACCGCGAGGTGCCGGTGCTGGCCTCCGGGAGGCCGTTCGACGAGCTGTTCAGCGAGGAGATGCTGCAGGGCGGGTACCGGAAGAAGTACTTCCGGGCCATTTCCCGGCTGACCGCGCTGGCGCGCGATGCGAAGCCGCTCGTGGAGCGGTACGGGGCGTAGGACGGTTCTTCGACTGCGGGTCGGCTGTGGCTGGTCGCGCAGTTCCCCGCGCCCCTGACGGGGGACACCACCCCG
>NZ_JBSFWU010000228.1:0-2956 GCF_053594995.1 Streptomyces sp. NPDC002536 | reverse complement strand
GGCGGCGTGGAGGAAGTCGTGCGGCGGGAGGGAGCCGAGCACTTCGCCCCGGGCCCCTGGGGTGGTGCGTCGGCTGCGGGCCGGTGGGGGCTGGTCGCGCAGTTCCCCGCGCCCCTTACGGGGCGCCTGGTCGCGCCCACGCGGCGGAGCCGCATATGTGAACAGCCCCGCGCCCCTGCGGGGCGCGCCCCCCTACGGGGCGAGGTACGCCGCCGCCTGGGCCAGATACAGCCGGGCGTAGACACCGTCGCGCGCCATGAGGTCCTGGTGGTTGCCGTCCTCGACGATGCGCCCCCGGTCGAGGACGTAGATGTGGTCCGCCGCGCGGATGCTGGAGAAGCGGTGCGAGATCAGCACGACCGTGCGCCCCGCGCAGAGCGCCCGCATGCGGGCGAAGAGCGCGGCCTCGGCCTCGGCGTCGAGGGCGGCCGTGGGCTCGTCCAGGATGACGAACGGCGCGTCGCGGTAGAACGCCCGGGCCAGGGCGAGGCGTTGCCACTGTCCGCCGGACAGGTCGGTGGCTCCGGAGAACTCCTTGCCGAGCCGGGTGGCGTAGCCGTCGGGCAGCGCGGAGAGGAAGACGTCGGCACCGGCGGCCAGGGCCGCACACCGTGCGCGGTCCGCTGCGCCGGGGGCGTCGGGGCGGCCGAGGGTGATGTTCTCCTCGGCGGTGAACTTGTACCGCACGAAGTCCTGGAAGATCACGGCCGTCCGCTCCCGCAGCAGGCCGGGGTCGGCGACCGGCTCGCCGTCCAGCAGCAGCCGGCCGTGCTGCGGGGTGTAGAGGCCGCAGAGGAGTTTGGCCAGGGTGGTCTTGCCCGAGCCGTTGGCTCCCGCCAGGGCGACGGTCCGGCCCGCCGGAAGGGTCAGGTCGACCCCGCACAGGGCCGGAGCCGCCGCGCCGGGATAGGTGAAGGTGATCCCGCGCGCCTCCAGGGCGCGGAAGGCGGGCGGTCCGGGCGCCGTGCCGGCCGTGGCGGTGCGCTGCTGCGGCCCGGGCGCGTTGCCGGAGGGTGCGAAGGCGCGTAAGTCGTCGAGATAGAGGAGCTGTTCCCCGGTCGTGGACAGCAGGTCGCCCAGGTACTGGGCCCGGGTGCCGAGCAGGAGCAGGGCCGCGAGCGCGGTCGCCGCGGTCGCCCCGCTCAGCAGCCCGGCGTGCGCCAGCCACAGCAGCAGGCCGAGCAGACCGGCGGCACCGAGGTCGGCGGACAGCCGGGCCAGTGCCTGGCGCCGCGTCAACAGCCGGGCGAGCGCGGCCTCCTGGGTGATCTCGGCCTCGTAGCGCTCGGACCAGCGGTGGCGCAGCGCCGGGCCGATTCCGAACGCGCGGATCTCCGGGGCCTCTTCGCGGCCGGTCAGCAGCTGTTCGGCGTACTGCCGCACCCGCCGGTTCTCCGCCAGGCTCAGGTGCAGGTCGTGGCGGGCCCGGCGGACGCGTCGGGCGTTGCGCAGCACCGGCAGGGCGATCAGCAGCAGCGAGGGCAGCAGCCACCACGCGAGGACCGCGAACGACACGGCCACCGCGAGCAGGGAGACGGCGGTCCGGACCAGGCTGGTGAGCGTGATCACCAGTAGCAGGGGCTGGAAGCGGGAGGCGGCCACGGCGCGCTGCAGCCGGTCGTGGAAGTCCGGTTCCTCGAACGTGGCCAGGTCGGCGGCCATGGCGGCGTCCAGCACCTGCTGGGTGGCCAGCCGGTCCACGTTCAGCCGCAGCACCCGCTGCACGTTCTGGACGACGACCCGCAGCAGCCCGCCCGCCAGCGCCATCGCGGCCACCCCGGCCACGGCCCCCGCGGACGGGAGCAGCAGCCCGGCGAGGCCCGCACCGCCGGTCCACGGGGCGGCCCGGGCCAGGGTCCGCTGGGTCGCCAGCAGGGCCACGCCGAGCCCGGCGCCTTGCACCAGCTGGATCCCCAGCACCAGGCCCAGCCGCCGGGGGTCGGCCCGCCAGGCCAGCGCCACGGTGAACGCCGCCACGGCCGCCACCTGACGCACCGGTCGCCGCAGGGGTGCGGGAGGCGGCGGGGCGGCCGCCGTGCTCGCCGGGGTCGAGCCGGTGGATGCGGTCGTGGTGGCCGTCATGGCCGTAAAACTGCGCGCAGCGAAGGAAGTTGACAATCGAACAGACTGCGGAGATATTGCCGCACCCCCCGGTGCAGGAACGATACTTCGAACATCCCCGTCCGCTCCGTCCGCCCCCACCGGGAGGAGACCGGAATGCTCCACGGCATCGACGTCAGCAGTCACAACAGCGCGAACTACTCCGTCAGCGGGCTGGACTTCGTCTTCGTGAAGGTCACCGAAGGCACGTCCTACGTCAACCCGAAGTGGGTGGAGCAGCGCGACCGGGCCCGCGACCACGGGCTCGTCGTCGGCTACTACCACTACGTCACCCCGGGCTCCATGTCCGCCCAGTGCGCCTACTTCCTCGACAAGATCGCCTTACGGAGGGGCGACGTCCTCGCCCTCGACTGGGAGGACCCCGGCGTCTCCTGCCGCGACAAGGACCGCTGGATCGCCGACACCAGGGCCAAGGCCCGCGGGCACCGGGTCGTGCTGTACTGCAACCGCGACTACTGGTTCCACAAGGACACCACGGACAACGCGGGCGACGGCCTGTGGATCGCCGACCCCGACCACTCCGCGGGGCACCCGGGCGTGCAGCACGCGTGGACGTTCCACCAGTACAGCGAGTCCGGCGGCATCGACCACAACGTCGCGCACTTCGACAGCCGGGCCGCGCTGCGGGCGTGGGCGGACTAGGGCTTGTGCCCCGTAAGGGGCGCGGGGAACTGCGCGATCAGCTACGACGCGCCCGCAGTCGGGGTTCTCGGGGCTGCGCCCCGGACCCCTGGGGTGGTGCGTTATCTGCGGGCCGGTGGGGGCTGTTCGCGCAGTTCCCCGCGCCCCTGACGGGGCGCCTGGTCGCGCCCACGCGGCGGAGCCGCACAATGTC
>NZ_JBSFWU010000227.1:0-2996 GCF_053594995.1 Streptomyces sp. NPDC002536 | reverse complement strand
CGTGGGGCGTGGCCGGGCGGCAGGCCCAGGCGGGCGCGCAGCCGCCGGACCGCCTGCGCGTGGAGGCGGTCGACGACCCGCAGCGAGAACCGGCCGACGGCCCGGTTCCCCCAACGGCCCAGCGGACGCCCGGCCCCGCCGACGGTCGGCGGGAAGTCCCCGGTGGGCGCCACGGGCTGCAGGTAGGCGCCCAGCGAGGGCACCCCGAGCGCCTCGGCCGCGTGCCAGCCCAGCGGGGCGGTGGTCGCGGAGAGCACCAGCAGCTCCGCGTCCCCGTCGGCCACGGCGTCCGCGACGCCGTCCCCCAGCGCGTCGACGTACGCCGCCGCCCTGCCGAGCAGCGAGCCACCGGCGCCGGTGGCGGCGTCGGGCAGCGGGCGGAACCCCAGCCCGCCGTCCCGCACCGCATCGGCGAAGCCGGCGGGCGCGGCCAGCACGACCTCGTGCCCGGCCGCCCGCAGCGCGGCGCCGAGGCCGGTGTAGGGCGCGACGTCGCCGCGCGAACCGGCCGCCATGACGAGGATCCTCATCCCTGCCTCCCCTCGGCGTTGGCGTGGACCGCCTGCCGCACGTACGCGGCCAGGCCGGCCCGCTGCTCGGCGGGCGGCACGACGAGCGCGAAGGCGCGCGCGTCCTCGACGTAGTCGTCGGCGATCCGGCAGTGCATCTCGTGCGGGCAGGGCGTGAACCACCGGGCGACGTGCTGCCGGTGCTCCTCGGCGAGCCCCCGGGCCCGTTCGCCGTCGGCGTCGGCGCCCTCGTCGAAGGCGGCGAGCAGCCGCCCCCGCCAGTCCGCGGCCTCGGCCATGAGCTGCCGCCAGTCCTCCTTGGTGTGGGCCGCGGCCCGGGCCATCGCCTGCCGATGGCCCTCGCTCCGCCCCCACTTCAGGTGCGCGTCCGTCGCATAGCTCAGGTCGAAGGCGACGTCCCCGAAGACCTCGAACCGTTCCTCGGGCGACAGGTGCACGCCCGTGCGCTGCACGTCCATGGCCCGCTCGGCGACCTCGACGAGCCGCTGCAGCCGCAGGATCTGCTCGTTCAGCCGCCGGTGCCGCTCCCGCAGGTGCTCCACCGCACTGGCCTGCGGGTCGGCGAGGATCTCGGCTATCTCTTCGAGGGAGAAGCCGAGTTCGCGGTAGAAGAGGATCTGCTGCAGCCGGGCCAGGTCCGCATCGCCGTACTGCCGGTAGCCGGCCGGGGTGCGTTCGCCCGGGGACAACAGCCCGGCCCTGTCGTAGTGGTGCAGGGTCCGTACGGTCACTCCCGCGAAACCGGCGACCTGCCCGACCGAGTAGCTCATCCCATCACCTTTCGTTCGCCGCCCACGCTGGACCCTGACGCGACGTCGGGGTCAAGCCCGGCCCCTGCCCCGTCGGCGCGTCGGGGAGCCGCCGCGGCCGATCGGAGCAAGACTGTGCGCATGTCTGCCAAAGCGTTCCTCGAAGGCGGCCCGGACGACCTCCACACGCGCATCGTCCCGATCACCCCGCCCGGGATCGAGTTGAAGATCCCGCACCGCGGCGGGTACGAGCACTTCAAGAACACCCCGCGGCACACGGACACCGCCGAGGGCCGGCTCCCGGTCTACGAGTGGTTCGAACGGACGGAAATCGCGGAATAACGGCGGATCCCGCGCGGCAAAGACGCGGTATGCGGCCGATTGCCCCCTTCGCTCTGCCGTGCCATGGCTGCGCCGGGAGCCGCTCGCCCGGTAGGCTTTCCGTGTGATCTTCAAGCGCATCGGAAACGGTCGGCCGTACCCCGACCACGGCCGGGAAAGCACCCGCCAGTGGGCGGACGTCGCCCCGCGCCCGGTACGTCTTGACCAGCTGGTGACCACGAAGCAGCAGCTCGACCTGGAGACGCTGCTCGCCGAGGACTCGACGTTCTACGGGGATCTCTTCGCCCACGTCGTGAAGTGGCACGGCGATCTCTACCTGGAGGACGGGCTGCACCGCGCGGTGCGCGCCGCGCTCCAGCAGCGTCAGGTGCTGCACGCCCGGGTGCTCGAGCTCGACTGAGCGTCTGCTCCGCCCTTAGTGCGGCTACGCATCATGTATCGCCATTCGGCCATGTATTGGCCCTTTTGGGTTGGCATGGGGTCAACCCATTGATCATCTAGTAGGCAGCGGCATTCCCCGGCACTACGCTGCGCCCATGAGCATGCTCACCCCTCCCGGCATGGGGGGAAAGTATCGCATCACGGGCAATCGGTTCCCGCACATGCGCCGCCCGAGAAATCGCCGCAGGATCGTGCTCGCCGCCCTCTCCACCGCCGCCGTGCTCGGGCTGGCCGGGTGGGGGACGCTCCAGCTCGCCGATGTCTTCTCCGGCGGCGGGAGCAGGACGGAGGCGGCGCAGCACAGGAGCAGCGGCGACTGCAAGAACGCGGGCCGTACGGCCGGGCACCGGGTCCCCCTGGAGCTGCCCAGGCCCTCCGACATCACGGTCAACGTCTACAACGCGACCCCGCGCGGCGGGCTCGCCAAGATCACCGCGGATGAGCTCGAACGCCGCGGCTTCAGAATCGGCAAGGTGGGCAACGCCCAGGCCGAGTACGACAAGAAGGTCCCCGGACCGGGGCTGCTGATGGGCGGCCAGGGCGCCGTGGACGGGGCACTGCGGGTGCTCGGCACACAGCTCGCCGGGGCGGAGACCAAGAGCGACGCGCGCGAGGGGCAGGACGTCGATCTGGTGCTCGGCGATGCGTACAAGTCTCTGACGGCCAAGGAGGATGCAGACCGGTTGCTGGCGGGGTTGACGGCGCCGGCACCGTCTTCCGCGCCGCCGTCGCCCTCTGCGGTGGCCTCCGCGTCGGCGTCCGCTCCCGCGAAGTGCTGAGGCCGGTTCTCAGACTGCAGGCCGGCTGCGGCTGGTCGCGCAGTTCCCCGCGCCCCTTAGGCCGCGGTGCGGCAGGCCATGGAGGACACGCGCAACCGCCACCACGCCTGGATCCGGGAGCACGGGACGGACCTGCCGGAGGTCGCCGACTGGAC
>NZ_JBSFWU010000226.1:0-3179 GCF_053594995.1 Streptomyces sp. NPDC002536 | reverse complement strand
TACCTGCTGGACGAGCGGGGCGAGCCGGTCCCGATCGGTGTGCCGGGCGAGATGTACGTCGCCGGTGGCGGTCTGGCGCGTGGCTATCTGCACCGTCCGGAGCTGACCGGGGAGCGCTTCCCGGTGAACCCCTTCGGTGAGCCGGGCAGCCGGATGTACCGCTCGGGTGACGTGGCCCGTTGGCGTGCGGACGGCACGCTGGAGTATCTGGGCCGTGCGGACGACCAGGTCAAGATCCGTGGTTTCCGTATCGAGCTCGGCGAGATCGAGTCGGCGCTGACCGCCCACCCGGAGATCGCCGAAGCGGTCGTGGTGGCCCACGCGGGCCCCGACGGGCACCGCCGTCTGGTGGCGTACCTCGTCTCCGGGCAGGACCTGTCCACCGCCGAACTCCGCGCACACCTCGGGGAGTCACTGCCGGACTACATGGTCCCGGCCGTCTTCGTCTCCCTGGAGCGGCTGCCGCTGACCCCGAGCGGCAAGGTGGACCGGCGCTCGCTGCCGGAGCCGGAGGTCCAGGCGGGCCGGCTCGGCAGCGAGTACGTGGCGCCGCGCACCGCCGCCGAGGAGGTTCTGGCGGCCGTGTGGTCCGAGGTGCTCGGTGTGGAGAAGGTCGGCGTGCACGACAACTTCTTCGACCTGGGCGGCGATTCGATCATCTCCATCCAGGTGGCGTCCCGCGCCGGCAGGGCGCTGGGCGTCCGGCTCTCGCCGCGCGTGCTCTTCGAGGCGCCGACGGTCGCCGGACTGGCGGCCCTGGTCCGGCCGCAGGAGCAGCAGGACCAGGACGCGTACGCGATCCCGGCCGTGCCGCGCGACGGCCTGCTGCCGATGTCGTTCGGCCAGCAGCGCCTGTGGTTCCTGGAGGACTTCAACCAGGGCGGCACGGACTACCACTCCGCCGCCGGACTGCGGCTGACCGGAGCGCTGGACGCCGACGCGCTGCGCGCCGCCGTCACCGACCTCACGTCCCGCCACGAGGCGCTGCGGACGACCTTCGACGTCGTCGACGGCCGCGGTGTGCAGGTGGTGCACGAGGCCATGACGCCCGAGTGGACGGCCGCCGACCTCTCGGACCTCGCCGAGGGCACCGGGCGCGAGGAGCAGCTGCGGGAGCTGGTGCGCGCGGAAGTGGCGCGCCCGTACGACCTGAAGACCGGCCCGCTGGTGCGGGTGCTGCTGGTCCGGCTGGCCG
Source organism: Streptomyces sp. NPDC002536 (assembly GCF_053594995.1). Classification (NCBI taxonomy): domain Bacteria; kingdom Bacillati; phylum Actinomycetota; class Actinomycetes; order Kitasatosporales; family Streptomycetaceae; genus Streptomyces; species Streptomyces sp. NPDC002536. The sequence goes on along the minus strand of NZ_JBSFWU010000226.1, from coordinate 1,984 downwards.
CCGACGACCACGTCTGCGTCCTGGGGATGCACCACATCGTCACCGACGGCTGGTCGATGGGCGTGGTCTCGTCCGAGCTGGGCGAGCTCTACGCGGCCCGCGTCCAGGGCCGGGCGGCGCGGCTGGCGCCGGTGCCGGTGCAGTACCCGGACTTCGCGGCCTGGCAGCGCGCCCGGCTGGAGGACGGCGGCCTGCTGGAGCAGCAGCTGGAGTGGTGGCGGGAGCGCCTGGCCGGCGTGGCCCCGCTGGAGCTGCCCACCGACCGGCCGCGTCCGGCGGTCCGCGCCACGACCGGAGCGGTCCACGGCTTCGAGGTCCCCGCGCAGACCCTCGCCGGCCTCAAGGAACTGGCCCGCGAGCAGGGCACGACGCTCTTCGTGGCGCTGACGGCGGCCGTCAAGGCGGTCTTCGCCCGCTACACGGGCCAGGAGGACATCGCGGTCGGCACGGCCTCCTCGGGCCGCGGCCAGGGCGACCTGGAGCAGCTCGTGGGCTTCCTGGTCAACACCGTCGTGCTGCGCTCGCACGTCGACCCGCAGATGTCCTTCCGGGAGCTGCTGGGCCGGGTCAAGGAGACCGTCCTGGACGCCTTCGCCCACGAGGACGTGCCCTTCGAGCGGCTCGTGGAGGCGATGGACCTGGAGCGCGACACCAGCCGCACGCCGCTGATCCAGGCCATGGTCGTCCTCCAGAACGCCCCGACGGCGGACCTGGCCCTGGGCGACGTCCGGGTCGGCGAACACCGGCTGGAGCGCGACACCGCACTGTTCGACCTCACCATCGAGTTCGAGGAGCACGACGGCGCCCTGCGGGCCCTGGTCGAGTACAGCGCCGAACTGTTCGACGAGGCCACCGTCGCCCGCCTGGGCGGCCACCTCAACGAGCTGCTGGCCGGGGCCGTTGCGGACGCGGACCGTGCGGTCTCCGTCCTGCCGATGCTGACGGATGCGGAGACGGTGCTGGTTGTCGATGAGTGGAATGCGACGGGTGGTGTGGCGGCTCCGGCGGGCTGCATCCATGAGCAGGTTGCCGATCGGGCGGCGTCGACGCCGGATGCGGTGGCGGTCTGCTACGGAGACGGGTCGCTGACTTACCGGGAGTTGGACGAGCGGGCCAATCAGCTCGCCCATCACCTGCGGGAGTCGGGTGCGGGACCGGATGCTCTGGTCGGTCTGTCGGTGGAGCGCAGTACCGAGATGGTGGTCGGGCTGCTGGGCATCATGAAGGCGGGTGCGGCGTACGTTCCGCTGGACCCGGCGTATCCGGCGGACCGCCTTGCGTACATGCTGGAGGACTCGGGTGCGCGGCTGCTGGTCACTCACCGGGGTCTGCAGGACGGTCTGTCGGCCGAGGGCGTGACGGTCGTCGACCTGGACCGTGAGCGTGCTGCCATAGCCGAACTCCCGGTCTCCGCGCCGCAGGTGGCGGTCTCGGGCGACAACCTCGCCTACGTCATCTACACCTCCGGTTCGACCGGCCGCCCCAAGGGCGTGGCCGTCGAGCACCACACGGTGTTGAACCTACTGGCCAACTGCCGGCCTGCATACGGCTTCGGGCCGGACGACGTGTGGACGGTGTTCCACTCCTACGCCTTCGACTTCTCCGTGTGGGAGCTCTGGGGCTGCCTCATCACCGGTGGTCGCACCGTGGTGGTCCCGCACGACGTGGCGCGCAACCCCGAGGCGATGTGGGAGCTGCTGCGGGCGGAAGGTGTGACGGTGCTCAACCAGACGCCGTCGATGTTCCGCGAGCTGGTCGAGACCGCCGCGGGTGCCAAGGCACCGGCACTGCCGGAGCTGCGTTGGGTGATCTTCGGTGGCGAGGCGCTGGAGCCGAAGCATCTGAGCACCTGGTTCCAGGAGTTCGGCGCCGGTGACACGCGCCTGGTGAACATGTACGGCATCACCGAGACGACGGTCCACGTGACCTTCCAGGAGGTCTCGGCCGAGCACGTGGCCTCGGGCCGGGTGCCCGCGGGCCGCCC
>NZ_JBSFWU010000225.1:0-3507 GCF_053594995.1 Streptomyces sp. NPDC002536 | reverse complement strand
GGCCGAGCGCAGCGCCCCGTACGGGGCGCGGGGAACTGCGCGATCAGCCACGACGCGCCCGCAGTCGACGTCCCGGGGCTTCGCCCCGCGCCCCTTGCGGGGCGCCTCGGTGCCGGCCCCGGTCAGCCCGCGAGCCGCTCCGCGGCCCGTTCGCCACGTCGCCCGACCGGCTCGACCCCGTACGCCGCGCCGAGCCCGGTCGCCGGCATGCCGTGGTAGATCGCCTCGTACGAGCCCGCCGGCACGATGTACGTCTCGTGCCAGATGCCGACGCTCCCGGCAGCGCTGCGCGCACGGCGGTTGAACGCCGCCCAGGCGGGGCGGTGTTGCCGGTCCGGGGCCGAGGCGTAGGCGAGCAGCTTCTCGCGCGACTCCCAGTACTGGACGGTCGTGTAGGTGCGCGGCCCGGACGTGTACGCCTGGTGTCCCAGCAGCCCGCTGCCCTCCTCGCGCGCAAGCTCCTTGAGCATGCGCGGCATGGACATGAGGGTGGGCAGCCAATGGCGCACCGCCCGCCACCGGTTGACACGCATCCCGATGAGGAAGACCACCACCTCCCCCTCGGCCGCCGTCGTGACCCGTTCCGCTATCGGTGCCGTACCCATGCCGTTCTCCCCGTCCCCTCATCGGATAGCGTCGCTATCCATGCTTGGATAGTGCCAGTATCCGAAGGAGGCTGCAAGAGGATGCGACTGGCCGAACTGAGCGAGCGCAGCGGGGTGTCCACCGCCACGATCAAGTACTACCTGCGAGAAGGGCTGCTCCCTCCCGGCCGCCGGGTCACCGCCACCCAGGCCGAGTACGGCGAGGAGCACCTGCGCCGACTGCGTCTGGTGCGGGCGCTGATCCAGATCGGCAGGGTGCCGGTGGCCGTCGCGCGGGAGGTGATCGCCGCCGCGGAGGACACGTCGCTGAACCACCACCTGCGGCTCGGCGCGGCCACCCGGGCACTGCTGCCGCACGACCCGGGGCCCGCCGAGGACGACGAGGCGGCCAGAACCGCACGCCGCTCGGTGGACGCGCTCCTGGAACAGCTGGGCTGGCACGTCATGCACGACGAGCCCTCCCCCGCCCTCGCCACACTCGTCGCCTCCGTCGCCGCACTCGTCCGCCTCGGCTACCCCTGCGACACCGCGCACCTGCTGCCCTACGGCCGCCTCGCCGCCGAACTCGCCGTCGCGGACCTGGACGTGGTGGAGGAACAGCCCACGGCAGCCGGACAGATCGAAGCGGCCGTCGCACTGACCGTCCTCTACGAACCGCTGCTGCTCAGCCTGCGCAGGCTGGCCCACGTCCAGGAATCGGCCCGGCGGTTCGGGGGGTACCAGGCTGGCTGAAAGTTCAGTCGGCACAGATATCGGAGCGAAGGTGACAGGGCCGGTCCTGCGCGCGGCGCCGCCGGCCGGCCTGGACTACCGTCGGCACATGGAGATCTTCGTCGTGTACGAGCTCGACCAGCCCGCCGGGGCCCGGGTCCCGGTGCACGAGGTGCACCAGGTGCACGCGGCGCCGAGTACTCCGGGGGACCCGGGGCTCCCCGGTCCGCGGACGTTCTGCGGCAAGGACACCTTCGCGATGCGGGCGGCCTCGTGGCGGCCCTCGGAGCATCCCGGTGAGCCGTGGTACCCGCCGGAGTACGCCGACCGGGTCTGCGGCACCTGCGACGAGGCGGCCGCTCAGTAGTCCATGATCGCCCCGCACGAGATGTTCACCGTGGCCGCCGTCATCGTGCGGGCCCGGTCGGAGGCGACGAAGGCCGCCACGTGGCCGACGTCCGCCAGGTTCGCCGTCCACGTGAGCAGGCTCGCCCGCTCCAGGCCGGCGATCATCTCCGTGCGGCCGGGGAAGCCCTCCGGAATGGTCTCCGGGACCCCGCCCGTCTTGAGCGTGACGAACCGGATGCCGTGCCGCCCCAGCTCGCTCGACCACTGGCGGCGCTGGCCTTCGAGCGCATCCAGCGCGATCTTGAAACCGCCGAGCTCCGGCAGCGTGTGCGGACCCGAGCCGCCGAAGGCCAGGATCACGCCCGAGCCTCGCGGGATCATGTGGCGGGCCGCGGCGCGGGTGGTGAGGAAGTGCGTGCGGGTGGCGGTGACGACCGGCCGCAGGAAGTCCTCGGCCGAGATCTCCATCAACGGCGCCTGGACGTCGCCGTACGAGATCAGGTTGAACGAGATGTCGATCCGCCCCGCCCTCTCGGCCACCGCGTCGACGTAGAGATCCACCGCCTGTTCGTCCAGGGCGTCGACCCGGTCCGTCTCGGCCGTGCCGCCCGCCGCGCGGATCCTCTCGGCCACCGCGTCCAGCGACTCGAAGGACCGGCCCGACAGGAACACCTTCGCCCCCTCACGGGCGAAGGCACGGGCCACCGCACCGCCGACGGGACCGCCCGCGCCGTAGATGAGGGCGACCTTCTTCTCCAGGAGCGCCATCACCCTTCACCACCTAGGGACGCCGCCGTACGTGCACGAAGCGCCCCAGCACCCAGCCGATCACCAGCATCGCGACCAGCGTCAGCCACAGCGGCGCGGTCACCTCGGGCACGATCAGCCGGATCGTGAGGCGCTGGGTGTTCTCCAGCACGAAGACGAGCAGCAGGACCAGGACGGCCAGCACCACGACCCTGGAGGGCGTCAGCGCGTCACGGACGCGACTTGCCAGGCTCATGCCTCAACGATCGCAGCGTCCCCCGGGTGACGCCACCGCGATGGCCGCCGCATGGCCCTGACCTGCGTCGACGTCCGTGAGCACCCAGCGGGGCGGCGAGGCCGGGACCTCGCCGGAACCGACGTAGGTGACGGCCGGGCTCTCGGAGAGACCCGTGCCCGTCCCCTTGAGATAGGCCTCCTTGCGGGTCCAGCAGCGGGCGAAGGCCGGCGGGCGGGCGGAGGCCGGGAGGGCGTCGAGTTCCGCGATCTCGCGGGGGTGGAGCATGCGGGTCACCTCTGTCACGACGGACAGAGGCTGCTCGACCTCGACGTCGGCGCCGACCGGGGTGTCGGCGAAGGCGAGGAGGGCGAGGTCGCCGGCGTGGGAGAGGTTGAAGTGCAGGGGTGCCCCTGCCACGGCCGGGCGGCCGTGGGGGCCGCCGCAGCCGGGGCACGGCTCACGGGTGAGCCGCACTGCCGCGGGGGCCTCGCCCAGGTATGCGCCCAGGAGGCGGCGGAGGGCGAGGTGGGAGGCGGCGTAGCGGGTGCGGTGCACGTCGTGGATGAAGGCCTTTGCGCGGTCGCGCTCTTCGGGGTCGAGGATCGCGTTGTACTCCTCCGCGGAGGGCGCGCCGTGCTCGGCGATGCGGAGGAGCCAGACGTGCGGCCGGCCGCCGCGGGTCCACGGTTGCGGCAACGGATCGTTGCCCAGGATGCGGGGCCGTATCACCATGTGGATCACCCTACCGGGGGCCGCGCCCCGTCAGGGGGATGCCGGCGGCCTGGTAGTTCTGCGAGGCGTCGTAGATGAAGGAGACGGGGGCGTCCGCCTTCGTGAAGTCGCGGGTGAAGCCGCCCT
>NZ_JBSFWU010000223.1:0-3638 GCF_053594995.1 Streptomyces sp. NPDC002536 | reverse complement strand
AATCCATCCCGTTCAAGGGCCGTACAAGTGGTGGATCGCCGCCGATGCGGCTCGAACCGCTGCCCCGGCTTCCTTGCGGACCCCGTGGCAACTCGAAGAACTCTACACGAGCCTGTACGCGCCATCAAACCGGTGGCGCAAGGGGGTTTGCCGGGCGTACTGTCGCCGCATGACCATGCATGCCCGTCCCCAGCTGTGGTGGCCCGCCTGACGGCGGCCCACCCCCTGTGCGCGTACTCGCATGCACCCAACGGCCGCCGCCTCGGCGGCCGTTTTTGCTGTCCGTGGCGGTGGTCCCGTCCACCAGGAGACAGCACCCATGACGACCACCCCGAAGTCCACCCGCATCTTCAGCGGCGTCAAGCCGACCGGCCACCTGACCCTGGGCAACTACCTGGGCGCCGTCCGGCAGTGGGTCGAGACGGACCAGCACCGGGCCGACGCCCTCTTCTGCGTCGTGGACCTGCACGCGCTGACCGTCGAGCACGACCCCGCCCGCGTGCGGCGGCTGAGCCGGCAGGCGGCGACGCTGTTCCTGGCGGCGGGGCTGGATCCGGAGCTCTGCACGCTCTTCGTGCAGAGCCATGTGGACGAGCACACCCGGCTGTCGTATCTCCTCGAGTGCACCGCCACCGACGGCGAGATGCGCCGGATGATCCAGTACAAGGAGAAATCGGCGCGCGAGCGGGAGTCGGGCGGGAGCGTGCGACTGTCCCTGCTGACGTATCCCGTGCTGATGGCCGCGGACATCCTGGCCTACGGAGCCGACGAGGTCCCGGTGGGCGAGGACCAGGCCCAGCACGTGGAGCTCACCAGAGACCTGGCCGTGCGCTTCAACCAGCGGTACGGCCACACCTTCACCGTCCCGAAGGCGGTGCTCCCGACCGTGGCGGCGCGGGTCATGGACCTCCAGGACCCCACCTCCAAGATGGGGAAGTCGCATGCGGAGACGGCAGGCATCGTCTATCTCCTCGACGAGCCCGACGTCGTGCGCAGGAAGATCATGCGCGCGGTGACGGACAGCGGGACCGATGTCGCGTACGACCGCGAGGCGCGCCCCGGCGTGGCGAACCTGCTGGAGATCCTTGCCGCCTGCACGGGCGGCGAGCCGGAGCACCTCGCCGCCGGCTACGACTCGTACGGCGCGCTGAAGAAGGACACCGCCGAGGCGGTCCTCGACGTGCTGCGCCCGCTGCAGCAGCGGCACGCAGCACTGACCGCCGACCCGGCATACGTCGACGGTGTGCTGCGCGAGGGTGCCGAGCGCGCGCGGGCGCTGGCACGTCCGACCGTCGACGCGGCGTACCGGGCGATCGGGCTGCTTCCGTCCGTCTGAAACGACAGCGGCAGTGACAGCGGCAGTAACAGTGACAGCGAAAGCGGAGTACAGAGCGAGCGGCGGCGTGTCAGCCGTTGCCGGAGGCCAGCTCGCGGCTGCGGTCGCGGGCGGCTTCCAGCGCGGCGAGGAGGGCGTGCCGCACGCCGTGCTTCTCCAGCTCGCGGATGGCGCTGATGGTGGTGCCGGCCGGTGAGGTGACGGCCTCGCGGAGCTTGACGGGGTGCTCACCGCTGTCGCGCAGCATGACGGCGGCGCCGATGGCGGCCTGCACGATCAGGTCGTGCGCCTTGTCGCGCGGCAGTCCGAGCAGGATGCCGGCGTCCGTCATGGCCTCGACGAGGTAGTAGAAGTAGGCGGGGCCCGAGCCGGAGAGTGCGGTGGCCGCGTCCTGCTGGGACTCGGGGACGCGCAGGGTCTTGCCGACCGGCTTGAAGATGGCCTCGGCGCGGAGCAGGTGCTCCTCGGAGGCGTGCGAGCCTGCCGAGATGACGGACATGCCCTCGTCGACCAGAACAGGGGTGTTCGGCATGACGCGGACGACCGGGGTGCCGGCCGGGAGCCGCTCTTCGAAGAAGGCGGTGGGAACGCCGGCCGCCGCGCTGATGATCAGCCGGTCGGCGGGCAGGTGCGGGGCGAGCTCGTCGAGGAGCACTGCCATGTCCTGCGGCTTGACGGCGAGGATCAGGGTGTCGGCGGCCTTGGCGGCGTCGATGTTGCTGACGGTCTCCACGCCGTAGCGGGCGCGGAGCGCCTCGGCGCGCTCGGGGCGGCGGGCGGTGCACAACAGGCCAGCGGGCGACCAGCCGGCCCGGATCATGCCGCTGAGCAGCGCCTCGCCGATCTTTCCGGTTCCGAGAACGGCGACGGTCTGCGTCTGGGTCCGGGACTGCGGCACGTGCGACGGCACGGGGCTCACCTCTTCGCTGCGCTGGGCTTCGGGGGGCTCTGCGGCCTTTGGGGCGTACATCCTGCCACCTCGGCAGGGGCCGTGCGCTGTTTACCTCGCGGAAACAGATCAACTTCCCAATCACCAGCGGGATTTGGACAGGTTGTGGTCAAGTGTTGGCAGCCCGATCCTCCGCCAGCCACGCGAGCCTGCGTCCCGTCCTCCTCCTGCCCTTCTTCTCACTCCGCACCTCGCCGCGCGCTGGAGGCGTCTCATGCAGCAGCCCCTGCTCAGCCCTGTCCGAAAGACAGCTCGCCGCATCTGCTGCTCCCGCACGACCGGTATACGAACCGGCCTGACTGGTCTGACCAGCCTGGTCGTCGCCTGGCTGCCGCGTATCGGACGCCGTTTCCGGACGGTCTCCGTCACCGTCACGCAGGGCATGCTTGCGGGCATCGGCATCGTCCTGGTCGCCGGGCAGCTGCACGCGCTCGTCGACGCGAACGCTGGCGCCGCCCCCGCTCCGGCAGACGGTCTCGAGAAGCTCGGCGGGTTCGCGACGCTGCTGGTCGACGCGATCGTCTCGCCGGGCGCGCCGACCGCCGTAGCGGTCGGCATCGGCACGACGGCCGTCCTGGTGCTGTGGCCCCGCCTGCGGCGGGCGGCCCGCGTGGTGCCTGCCCCGCTCGTCGCCTTCGCGCTCGCCAGCGCCGTCGTGACCGCCCTGCATCTGCCCATGGCCCGGATCCGGGTGCGCGGCCTGGTCGATCTCCTGCAGCCGCCGGGCGGCGGCGACTTCGCGCGGCTGGGCGAGTTCGGGGTGATCGGGGCCGTACTCGCCTTCGCGCTCGTCGCCACGGCGAAGGCCTCCCGCATGCGGGAGGGCCTCTGGTGGATCGTCGTCGCGGCCCTGCTGCCGTGGGTCCTGGACCTGATTCCGGTGGCGGCCCTCGCCGGCGCCCTCGTCCCCGCGGGCTGGAGGCTGCGGCGCGAAGAGCACGGCAAGGTCGCGGTGTTGCTGGTGACCGCCGGGGCGATCGTGGTGACGAACCTCTTCGACGGCGTGGTCGCCGGTCTGCTGACGGCCGCGATGATGGCTGCGGTGACGGCCGCGTGGGAGATCTCGCACGACCTGTTCTTTGAGGCGTGCCGCGGGACGTCCTGTCAGCGACAGCGGCCTCGACGCATCGTTCCGGTGCACGAACTGGACGAGCCCGCGACACCAACTGCCGTACGGGCTCCGGTGTCCGGCCCACGACCCGATGCGGTAGGCCACGGCCCAGAGCCCGCGGCGTTGTTTCTCGAATTCCGCGAGGGTTGCCATAACGCAAAAATGCCGTAGGCCCCGGTCAAAGACCAGGGCCTACGGCTATCACAATTAGTTCGGCGGCGTCCTACTCTCCCACACGGTCC
>NZ_JBSFWU010000222.1:0-3649 GCF_053594995.1 Streptomyces sp. NPDC002536 | reverse complement strand
CCCCAGGCGAGGGTGCTGTACTTCGTCGCCTCCGCATGCCGCCCCCGCGGTGGTGCCTCGGCTGCAGGCCGTCGGTGGCCGGTCGCGCAGTTCCCCGCGCCCCTTACGGGGCGCCATGGCACCACGTGACACCACATGGCACCGCCCCCGTTTTCCCGTGGCGGCGCCACTCCGGCTTGCGTATGGCGCCACAATGGTGCCATCATCTCCGTCATGGACCTCACCCCGTATGTCGACAACCTCCGCCGCGAACTTGCGGTGGCTGCCGAAGCCGGCGGCGACGATGCCCGTGAGCTGGCCGAGCGGCTCACCGCTCCGCTGGAGTCGGCGACCCGTCTGACCATGCTCAACGTGCTCTCCGCCGCGATGGACGAGATCACCCGTGAACTCGCCCCCGGCTCGGTCGACGTACGGCTGCGCGGGCTGGACCCCGACTTCGTCGTGACACCGCCGCCCGCCGACATCGGCCCCGCGGAAGCAGTGGCCGCCCCCGCCGCACCGCTCGCGCCGCCGCCCCCGGCGGAGGGCGACGAGGGCGGCATCGCCCGCGTCAACCTGCGCCTGCCGGCCCACCTCAAGGCGCGCGCCGAGGAGGCCGCGAGCCGCGAGGGCCTGTCGGTCAACGCCTGGCTGGTGCGCGCCGTTTCGGCCGCGGTCGAAGGCGGCGCCCAGCCGCGCGCGACGCAGAAGACCCGCACCATCGGACAGAGCTTCACGGGCTGGGTGCGCTAGCCGCGCCCCGCCCGCACCACGCCACCCACACCGCGTCCCACATGCGGGGACGGCGCAAGGACTCATGAGGACGGGACAGCCATGCCTTCTTTCGACACTCCCGAATCCATTTCGGTCACCGCCTACGTGTACGCCGGTTCCATCCAGTTCACCGCGGACGACCGCCTCGACACCGTCGTCGAAGTGCGGCCCCGCAACCCGAAGAAGGACCTGGATGTACGGGCGGCCGATCAGACCGAGGTCGCCTACGCGCGCGGCATCCTGACCGTCACCACGCCCAAGGCCAATCTGCTCGGGCGCGGCGGCATCGTCGACGTGACGGTGGAACTGCCCACGGGCTCGCGCATCGACACGACCGGCGCCGGGGTCAATGTGCTCGGCGACGGCCGGCTCGGCGAGGCCCGTGTGAAGACCACGGCCGGCGACGTCCGCCTCGACACCACCGGTCCGCTGAAGCTGACCGTGCCGCACGGCTCGATCACCGTGGACCGGGTCGAGGGCATGGCCGAGATCACCAGCAGCACCGGCAGCATGCGCGTCGGCATCGTCGACGGCCCCGCCGTCCTGAAGAACTCGCACGGCAGCACGACCGTCGGTGCCGTGACCGGCGAGCTGCAGGTGCGCGGCGCCAACGGCGGCATCGACATCGCGCGCGCCGAGGCGTCGGTCACCGGCACCACGACCAACGGCCACCTTCGCGTCGCCGAAGTCGTCCGCGGCGAGGTCCAGTTGGAGACCTCCAACGGCTCCATCGAGATCGGGATCCGCGAGGGCGCCGCCGCCTGGCTCGACGCCGCCTCCAGCCACGGGCAGGTGCACAACACCCTCGCCGCCTCCCAGGCCCCGGGGGACATCGAGGACAGCGTCAAGATCCGCGCCCGCACCCGCTACGGCAACATCGACATCCGCCGCGCCCGGCCCTGACGCCACGGCACCACCTTCAAGCCACTCCAGCCCTCGAACGGGAGGACCCCATGCGCACTTCTGTCATGCCCATGTCTATTCAGGGCGGTTCGCAGCCGCCCGCCGCCGTCTCCGCCATCGGTCTGCGCAAGTCGTACGGCGACAAGACCGTGCTCGACGGCATCGACCTGCGGATCCCGGCCGGTTCGGTCTTCGCGCTGCTCGGGCCCAACGGCGCCGGCAAGACCACCACCGTGCAGATCCTGTCCACGCTCATCGCCGCCGACGGCGGCCAGGCCCAGGTCGCGGGCCACGACGTCGCCACGTCACCGGACGGGGTGCGCGCCGCGATCGGCGTCACCGGCCAGTTCGCCGCGCTCGACGACCTGCTCACCGCCGAGGAGAACCTGCTCCTCATGGCCGACCTGCTGCGTCTGGGCAAGCGCGAAGGGAAGGCGCGCGCCAAGGAGTTGCTCGAACGGTTCGAGATCGCGGACGTGGCGAAGAACCGGGCCGCGACCTTCTCCGGCGGCATGCGCCGCCGCCTCGACATCGCCATGACACTGGTCGGCGACCCGCAGGTGATCTTCCTGGACGAGCCCACGACCGGGCTCGACCCCCGCAGCCGCCGCACCATGTGGGACACGGTGCGCTCGCTGGTCGCGGGCGGCACCACCGTCTTCCTCACCACCCAATACCTGGAGGAGGCCGACCAGTTGGCCGACCGGATCGCCGTGCTCGACGGCGGCCGGATCGTCGCCGAGGGCACGGCCGACGAACTCAAGGCGCAGATCCCCGGCAGCCACGTACGGCTGCGGTTCGCCGACCCCGCCGAGTACGAGCGCGCGGCGGCCGCCTTCCCCGGCGCGGTCCGGGACGACGAGAACCTCGCGCTGCGCGTGGCGGGCGACGGCGGCATCGACGCCCTGCGTGCCCTGCTCGACCGGCTCGACGCCGCCGGCATCCGGGCCGCCGACTTCTCCGTGCACACCCCCGACCTCGACGACGTGTTCCTCGCCCTGACCGGACACGGCACTCACGCCAAGGAGACCCTGCGATGAGCACCCTCACCTACGCCGTGCACGACTCGATGACGATGCTGCGGCGGAACCTCAAGCACGCGATCCGCTACCCCTCGGTGGGCCTCGGCAGCGCCATGATGCCGATCCTGATGCTGCTGCTGTTCGCGTACGCCTTCGGGGGCTCGATAGGCGCCGGGCTCCCGGGAGGCGGCGGCCGGGACGCGTACGTGAACTACCTGACGCCCGGCATCATCATCATGGGCGTGGCCGCAGGTTCGATGTCGACCTCGATCGCGGTCTGTTCCGACATGACCGAGGGCATCATCAACCGCTTCCGCACCATGAACATCACGCGTTCGTCGTTCATGACGGGCCATGTCATCGGCAGCGTCATCCAGACGATGGTGTGCATGGTCCCGGTCGTGGGCGTCGCACTCGCCGTCGGCTTCCGCTCCGGGGCGACCGCGCTGGACTGGCTGGCCGCGGCCGGCCTCCTCGCGGCCGTCGCCTTCGCGGTGACCTGGCTGTCGGTGGCACTCGGCCTGATCTCCAAGACCGTCGAGTCCGCGAGCAACAAGCCGATGCTGATCCAGCTCCTGCCGTTCCTGGGTTCTGCATTCGTGCCGGCCGACTCGATGTCGCCGGGCCTGCGCTGGTTCGCCGAGTACCAGCCGTTCACGCCGATGACGGAAACGCTGCGCGGCCTGCTCTCCGGCTCGGAGATCGGCAACAACGGCTGGATCTCGCTGACTTGGTGCGCGGGTATCGCCGCGGTCGGCTATGTGTGGTCGCGGTCGCGGTTCAACAGCACCACCAAGCGCTGACGCTCCGCCGGATGTGCGGTACTGCGGGTGCGGGGTTGGCTGTGGTTGCTCGCGCAGTTCCCCGCGCCTCCGGTCTGGTGAGTCGGCCTGGGGCGCGGTTTCGACGTTGCCGCCGACCCGTTTCCCCAGGCCGCTCTCCGAACCCGGCGTGCGACTCTCACCGCACCG
>NZ_JBSFWU010000221.1:0-3652 GCF_053594995.1 Streptomyces sp. NPDC002536 | reverse complement strand
CCCCCACCGGCCTGCAGCCGACGCACCACCCCAGGGGTCCGGGGCGAAGCCCCGGGGACCTCGACTGCGGGAGCGTCGTGGCTGATCGCGCAGTTCCCCGCGCCCCTTCGGGGCGCTCTTGACGGGGCTCGGTCAGCCCTTCGGTCGACGCCGGACCAGCTCCGGCAAAGGGTGCCGGCGGTGCACCACGAAGCCCGCCACGCCCAGCACGGCCAGCGCGCCGCCCGTGAGGCCCAGGGCCGTCCACATCCCGTCGTCGGACGAGCCGGCGACGGACGCCTGCGCGCCGCTGCCCCGGCCGTCCTTGCCGCCCGACGCGTCCGCCCCGCCCTTGGGCGCCACGAGCGTGCCGACCGGCTTGACGTGGCCGGCGGCCTCGAAGCCCCAGTCGAGGAGGCGCTGGGTCTCCTTGTAGACCTCGTTGGCCTCCTTGATGTCCGGGTTCATGACCGTGACGAGCAGCTTCTTGCCGTCGTGCTGGGCGACACCGGTGAAGGTGTTGCCGGCGTTGGTGGTCGACCCGTTCTTGACGCCCGCCATGCCCTTGTAGGGCTGCAGGCCGGAGGCGCCGGTGAGGAGGCGGTTGGTGTTCTGGATGCCGAAGGTCTCCCGCTTCTTGCCCGGCTTCTCCTCGCCGGGGAACTGCGCGGAGACGGTCGAGCAGTACTCGCGGAAGTCGGCCTTCTGCAGCCCGGAGCGGGCGAAGAGGGTGAGGTCGTAGGCGCTGGAGACCTGGCCGTCGGCGTCGTAGCCGTCGGGCGTGACGACGTGGGTGTCGAGCGCCTGGAGCTCCTCGGCGTGCGCCTGCATGTCCTGGACGGTCTTCGCGGTGCCGCCGTTCATCGCGGAGAGCGCGTGCACGGCGTCGTTGCCGGAGCGGAGGAAGACGCCGAGCCACAGGTCGTGGACGGTGTACGTCGAGTCCTCCTTGATGCCGACCTGGCTGCTGCCCTCGCCCATGCCCGCCAGGTCGGAGGGGAGCACCTTGTGCTTCTGGGTCTTGGGGAACTTCGGCAGCACGGTGTCCGCGAACAGCATCTTGAGCGTGGAGGCCGGCGGCAGCTTCCAGTGCGCGTTGTGCGCGGCGAGGATGTCTCCGGACTCGGCGTCCGCGACGAGCCAGGAGTCGCCGCTGATCTCCTTGGGCAACTGGGGCGCCCCCGGCCCGAGCTGGACCTGGGTGCCGGGCTTGCCCAGCAGTTCGCCGCCCACCGTGGACATCTGGGCGGGCGGCTCCTTGGCCGGCTTGCCCGGCGGCTTGGCCTTGCCGTCGGGCGCCGTCGCGCCGTGGGACGCGCCGGGGGAGGCGCTCGCGCTCGGCGACGCCAGCCCGGGGGCGGCGAGGGCGGGCGCGGCCGTCGCCAGGGGGATCAGCAGCGAGGCGGAGGCGGCCAGCAGGGCCGCGCCCCCGCGGCGCATCGCGGCGGACCGCGGGGGGAGTGATGTCGTCGTCGGCACGATCGTGAACGTACCGCCCCCTCCCGCCACCCGGTACGGCGCCTCACGGCGGTCCTCCGGCGAGGACCCGATAGGAGGAGTGCGGGACGCGAAACGCATACTCGGACCCATGGTGAATTCTTCCGGGGATGCCGCTCCCCGAACCCCTCTGACGCTCACTCGCCCCGTGTCCTGGTTCCTGCTCGCCTTCGGGGCCTGGAGCTGGTGCATCTGGATCACTTTCGTCAAGAACCTGTGGAAGGACGCCAGCGGACTCGCATTTGACCGTGCGGGTGACCCGACCGCGTACTTCTGGGTGCACCTGCTGCTTGCGATCACGTCGTTTCTTCTGGGGACGGCTGTAGGGGTCATCGGGTTGCGTGGGGTACGCGCGTTGCGGCGTACGTCATAGCCGTCATATCCGTCATGGCGGCAGGATGTCGACACAACGGACGCGCGGAATCCCGGTGATCACTTGACCGATTCCCCGGACGCGTGTGCGCCCTCGTGTTTACGGTGATGCGCATCACTGGGCGGGAGGGGCGCGGCGATGCGTGGGGTCGGGTTTGCGTTACGCAGAAACACTGTGGTGCCGGTGTTGTTGGCGTTGCTCGCCGGGGGGTGCGGCTTCGCCTCGGGGAGCGAGGATCGCAGCCCGGTCGCGGTCGGCACGACGGACCGCGTCACCTCGCTCGACCCGGCCGGCGCCTACGACGCGGGCTCCTGGGCGCTGTTCGGCAACGTCTACCAGTCCCTGCTGACCTTCGCCCCCGGCTCCAGCACCCCCGTGCCGGACGCGGCCCGCAGCTGCGGCTTCCGCGGCGACGGCCTGCGCACGTACGCGTGCGAGCTGCGCCCGCACCTGACGTTCGCCAACGGGGACGAACTGACGGCGAAGGACGTGAAGTTCTCCTTCGACCGCATCAAGCGCATCCACTCCGACCAGGGGCCGGGTTCGCTGCTGGACACGCTGGAGTCGGTGGGGGCCGACGGCTCCGAGGTCGTCTTCCGTCTCCGGGTGCCCGACGCCACGTTCCCGCTGAAGATCGCCACGGGCGCGGGCTCGATCGTCGACAGCACCCGCTACCCCGCGGACCGGCTCCGCAAGGGCGACACGGTGGACGGCTCCGGCCCGTACGGCCTCGCCTCGTACCGGGCGGGGGAGAAGGCGGAGCTGCGGCCCAACACCCGTTACACGGGCGCCGTCAAGAGCCTCGGAGGCCCGGTGGTGGTCCGGTACTTCGCCGACCCCGACGCGCTGGACGAGGCCTGGAAGGAACGTTCCGTCGAGGTCGTCGGCCGTCAGATGCCGCCGGCGGAGATCGCCGGCATCTCACCGACGGACTCGGGCGTCCGCGTCGTGGAGACCACGGCCCCGAGCATCCGCTCGCTCGTCTTCAACGTGCGGGACGGCGCACCGCTGAAGGAGACCGCGATCCGGCAGGCGATCGCGGCCGTGATCGACCGCGAGGCGATCGCCCGCGACGTCCACCGGCGCACCGTGGACCCGCTGTACTCCCTCGTCCCGCAAGGCATCACGGGCCACGCGACCTCGTTCTACGACGCCTACCCGAAGCCGGACGCGGCGCGGGCGCGGGAGTTGCTGCGCGAGGCGGGGGTGGCCCTGCCGGTCCGCTTCGGCCTGGCGTACTCGCAGGGCGCGGCGACGGACCAGGAAACCGCGTCGGTCAAACGGCAGTTGGAGGCCACGGGCCTGTTCCGGGTGACGCCGAAGCGGGTGGGGTGGCAGGAGTTCCAGGAGGGCTACGCGCGGGGTGCGTACGACGCGTACTGCCTCAGCTGGGTGGCGGACTTCCCGGACCCGGACACGTTCACCACTCCGCTGGTCGGTGCGGACAACGCGCTGCACTCGGGCTACTCCAGTGCGCGGGTGGAGAAGCTGATCGCGCAGGCGCGGCAGATCTACCAGCGGAACCGGGTGACGGAGGACTTCCGGCAGATCCAGAGGATCGTGGCGGAGGACGTGCCGATGGTGCCGTTGTGGCAGAAGAAGGACTACGTGCTGACGACTTCGTCGATCTCGGGGGCGGAGTACCTGTCGGACGGCACGGGGATCTGGCGGCTGTGGCGGCTGGGGAGGATCTAGGTTCTCGGGGTCCGCGCCCCGAAGGGGCGCGGGGAACTGCGCGACCAGCCACCGCCGGCCCCCAACCGTAGAGCGGCCTGTAGGGGACGAATGTTTGTTTAGTGGGGT
>NZ_JBSFWU010000220.1:0-3760 GCF_053594995.1 Streptomyces sp. NPDC002536 | reverse complement strand
GCCCCCACCGGCCCGCAGCCGACGCGCTACCCCAGGGGTCCGGGGCGAAGCCCCGGGTGCCTCGACTGCGAGCACGTCGCGGCTGGTCGCGCAGTTCCCCGCGCCCCTCACGGGGCGCCCCGCGGCGCAGCACAGCGCAGCGTCATGGCAGGCTTGGGGCATGGCTGTGCAGATCAACCCCAGCATCCTCTCCGCGGACTTCGCCCGCCTCGCCGACGAGGCGCAGGCCGTCAAGGGCGCCGACTGGCTCCACGTCGACGTCATGGACAATCACTTCGTCCCCAACCTGACGCTCGGTGTGCCGATCGTCGAGTCGCTGCGCAAGGCCACGGACATTCCGCTGGACTGTCACCTCATGATCGAGGACCCGGACCGCTGGGCGCCGCAGTACGCCGAGGCGGGCGCGGGATCGGTGACGTTCCACGCCGAGGCGGCGGCCGCGCCGGTCCGGCTGGCGCGGGAGATCCGGCACCAGGGCGCGCGCGCCTCCATGGCGCTCAAGCCCGCGACGCCGATCGAGCCGTTCGAGGACCTGCTGCCCGAGCTCGACATGCTGCTGATCATGACGGTCGAGCCCGGCTTCGGCGGCCAGGCGTTCCTGGACATCATGCTGCCCAAGATCCGCCGTACCCGGGAGCTGATCTCGCGGCACGGTCTGGAGCTGTGGCTGCAGGTCGACGGCGGGGTCTCGGCCACCACCATCGAGCGCTGCGCCGAGGCGGGCGCGGACGTCTTCGTCGCGGGCTCCGCCGTCTACGGTATGGAGGACCCCGCAGCGGCCGTACGCGGCCTGCGCGCACAGGCGGAGAAGGCGACCGCTGCCGCGCCCTGGGCCTGCGGGCACTGAACCGCAGTCGGCGCTCGCCCGAATTGCTGAGCGCTGAGGTCGGGGCCTGATCAAGGACCGTCGTTTCTGACAGGATGACGTCGGGTCCGGCATTCGGGTCCATCAAGTCCTGGCAGAACTCTGCAAAGTAGTGAGGAGACCGCGGTGTCGACGGGCCGTTCAGCATCGCCCATGGGGCCCGCCGAGCTGGTGCAGGCGGCGGCGATGGCCCGCCGCTTCTACCTCGAGGGCAAATCGAAGATCCAGATTGCCGAGGAGTTCGGCGTCAGCCGCTTCAAGGTGGCCCGGGTGCTGGAGACGGCGCTCGAACGCGATCTGGTGCGGATCGAGATCCGGGTGCCGGCCGAGCTGGACGCGGAGCGCTCGGACGCGCTGCGCGCCCGCTACGGCCTGCGGCACGCGGTCGTCGTCGAGTCTCCGGCCGATGCGGCCGACGATGCGCCCGACCCCGAGAACCTCGGCGAGGTGGCTGCCGATCTGCTCGGCGAGCTGGTGCACGAGGGAGATGTGCTCGGCCTGGCCTGGGGCCGTTCCACCATCCACATGGCCGCGGCCCTGCACCGGCTGCCGCCGTGCACGGTCGTCCAGTTGACCGGCGTGTACGACGCGGGCACCGCCGAGCGCGGCTCGGTCGAGGCCGTGCGCCGGGCGGCCCAGGTGTCCGGCGGCGAGGCGCACCCGATCTACGCGCCGATGCTGCTGCCCGACCCGGCCACCGCCGCCGCGCTGCGCGGCCAGACCGGCATCGCCCGGGCCTTCGACTACTTCGACAAGGTCACCGTCGCCGCGGTGTCCATCGGCTCGTGGGCACCGGGCATCTCGACCGTCTACGACATGCTCACCGAGGAGGAGCGCGCGCACTACGCCTCGTTGGGCGCCGCCGCCGAGATGTCCGCGCACCTCTTCGACGCCGAGGGCCGCCGCATCGGCCGTGACCTGGGGGAGCGCTGCATCACGGTCGAGGCGGACCGGCTGCGCCGCATCCCGGAGGTCGTGGCCATCGCGGGCGGTCTGCGCAAGGCGGCGGCGATCGGCGCGGTGCTCCGCTCCGGCCTGGTCACCAGCCTCGTCACCGACACCGCGGCAGCGGACCACCTGCTCCACGAGACGGGCCCGGGCCCGCGCCCGGCCCTGGACCGGGCGGACCCGGACGGCTCGTAGGCCGGAAGCGCAGCGCCGACCCCATGGCGGAACCTCCCCGGTTCCGTCATGGGGATTTTTGTGCGCGGTGAATCCGGATACTCCGCGGACATGACCCTCCTTCAGGGCACGTCCGCGGCCACCGGCCCGGTGCACGCCGTCATCGACAACGCCCTCGCCCCGTATGCCGAGTACCGCGCCTTCCGTCGCGGCACCCTCGGCAGGGACGCCTACTGCCGCTGGACCGGCTCCGGCGCCGTCACCCCGTCCGAAGTCGGGCTGAACAGGGACCAGTTCAACCTATCGACGCGCTTTCCGGTCGACGAACAGGCTTGTGCGAACCGCATTCTCGACGGCTTGAAGAAAGCCGGCTTCATCGGCTCGACGGCCTATCCCGCCGGGGAGTTCACCGCTTTCCGGGCCACGCTGTCCGCCCGATTCCGGCACGGTGCGTACGCGACCTACATCTTTCCCGAGGAAGCGCGGCTGCTCTTCGCGCTGGCACACATCCTGGCACCCCGCAATGCGCTCTTTCCCGGTTCCTACTACGGCTATTGGGCGGTGTGGGCGATGCCCGGCATCATGGCGGCCGGGGGCCGTGCGACCCTCGTCGACGTCGACGCGGACAGCATGCGCCTGGCGCGACGGAACTTCGCGGCGCTGGGGCTGTCCGGGCATGCCGCGTACGTGACCGCGGACGCCGTCCCGTACGGCCGGACCGTCGAGGGCGTCGACCTGTGTGTGCTCGACGCGGAGGGGCCGAAGGACGCCGAGGACCCCGCGCTGCGCGACAAGGCCGTCTACGCCCCGATCATGCGCGCCACGACCCCGGGACTGCGTGAGGGCTGCCTGCTCGTCGCCCACAACATGCTCCTCGAAAACCTCACGGACAACCGCTACTTCGCCGAGAGGATCGTGGCGAACGAGGCCCAGTACGCGGCGTTCCACGAGCACGTGGACGAGTGCTACGACCTCCGTGCGGTCTGCCCGACATCCGAAGGGGTGGGGATCTATCGGAAGTCCAACGATGCTCGAGTGTCTTCCCGGCAAGATCTCCGGAAACGCCGACCGACTGCACGCAAGGAGACGCGGAGTGTCCCGCCGCCTGTTCACCTCGGAGTCTGTGACCGAGGGTCACCCCGATAAGATCGCTGACCAGATCAGCGACACCATTCTCGACGCTCTCCTGCGGGAGGACCCGACGTCCCGGGTCGCTGTCGAGACGTTGATCACGACCGGTCTGGTGCATGTTGCCGGTGAGGTCACGACGAAGGCGTACGCGCCGATCGCGCAGCTGGTGCGCGGCAAGATTCTTGAGATCGGTTACGACTCGTCCAAGAAGGGCTTCGACGGCGCTTCCTGTGGCGTGTCGGTGTCGATCGGTTCGCAGTCGCCGGACATTGCCCAGGGTGTTGACACCGCGTATGAGTCGCGTGTCGAGGGTGATGAGGACGAGCTGGACAAGCAGGGTGCGGGCGATCAGGGCCTGATGTTCGGCTACGCCTGTGACGAGACGCCGGAGCTGATGCCGCTGCCGATCAGCCTGGCGCACCGCCTCTCGCGCCGCCTGACCGAGGTGCGCAAGAACGGGACGATTCCCTACCTGCGTCCGGATGGCAAGACGCAGGTGACGATCGAGTACGACGGTGCGAAGGCCGTCCGTCTCGACACCGTGGTGGTGTCCTCGCAGCACGCGTCGGACATCGACCTGGATTCGCTTCTGGCGCCGGATGTCCGTGAGTTCGTGGTGGAGCACGTTCTCAAGGAGCTGGT
>NZ_JBSFWU010000219.1:0-3786 GCF_053594995.1 Streptomyces sp. NPDC002536 | reverse complement strand
GTCGCCCTACTGATCCTTTTCTTCGGCACGGCCGCAGAAACGCCGGAGGGCGGTGTTCCCGAATTTCGGGAACACCGCCCTCCGGCGTTATGCATGAGCAATCGTCACTTGCGCATGACTTCCGGCTCGTGACGGCGCAGCAGGCGCGAGACCGCGAATCCGCAGATCACTCCGAGCGCGATGAGCACGACCACGTCGATGCCCCACTGCGCGGCGCTGTGCGTCCAGAGCGGGTCGAGGTTGTCGTGGTTGTTCTTGTCCATCGGCGCCATGATGTGCGACAGGTCCAGCGTCGCGGCGGCGGCGCCGATCGCCCAACGCGAGGGCATCAGCCAGGCGACCTGCTCGACGCCCGGCGAGTCGTAGATCTTGAACATGATGCCGGTGAACACCACCTGGACGATGGCGAACATGACCAGCAGCGGCATGGTCTTCTCGGCGGTCTTCACCAACGAGGAGATCACGAGACCGATCATCATCGACGTGAAGCCGAGCGCGATGATCACCAGGCACAGCTCGACGGCCGGAAGGCTCTTGAGGATCACGCCCTCCTTCGGCATCTTGCGGATCGAGAAGCCGATGGCGGAGATGATGACGCCCTGCAGGGCGGTGATCAGTCCGAGGACGATGACCTTGGACATCAGGTACGCGGAGCGGGAGAGGCCGACGGCCCGTTCCCGTTCGTAGATCACCCGTTCCTTGATCAGTTCTCGGACGGAGTTGGCCGCGCCCGAGAAGCACATGCCGACCGCGAGGATCAGCATGATCGTGCCGGCGTCCTGGTTGAAGTGCCGCGGGTCCGGGGCTCCGAGGCCGTAGTCGGAGGGGATGACGCAGCTCACGCCGCCGAGCACGGCGGGCAGGATGAGCATCAGGCCGATGAAGCCGCGGTCGGAGGCGATGACCGAGGCGTAGCGGCGCATCAGCGTCCACAGCTGCGAGCCCCAGCTCTGTGCCTTCGGCGGGCTCTGCGGCTGGACGTGCACGGACTGCGGGGCGACGGCGTCGATGTCGGCCGCGTACATCTGGTAGTGCTGCGAGCCCTTCCAGCGGCCCGCCCAGTCGTAGTCGCGGTAGTTCTCGAAGGCCGAGAAGACGTCGGCCCAGGTCTCGTAGCCGAAGAAGTTGAGCGCCTCCTCCGGCGGGCCGAAGTAGGCGACCGAGCCGCCGGGCGCCATGACCAGCAGCTTGTCGCAGATCGCCAGCTCGGCCACGGAGTGCGTGACCACCAGGACGGTGCGGCCGTCGTCGGCCAGGCCGCGCAGCAGCTGCATGACGTCGCGGTCCATGCCCGGGTCGAGGCCGGAGGTCGGCTCGTCAAGGAAGATCAGCGACGGCTTGGTCAGCAGCTCCAGGGCGACCGAGACGCGCTTGCGCTGGCCGCCGGAGAGGGCGGTGACCTTCTTGTCCTTGTGGATGTCGAGCTTGAGCTCGCGCAGCACCTCGTCGATGCGGGCCTCGCGCTCGGCGGGCGCGGTGTCGCCGGGGAAGCGGAGCTTGGCCGCGTAGCGCAGCGCCTTCCGGACGGTGAGCTCCTTGTGCAGGATGTCGTCCTGCGGGACCAGACCGATGCGCTGGCGCAGCTCGGCGAACTGCTTGTAGAGGTTCCGGTTGTCGTAGAGGACGTCGCCCTGGTTGGCGGGGCGGTAGCCCGTGAGCGCCTTGAGCAGGGTGGACTTGCCGGAGCCGGACGGGCCGATGACGGCGATCAGCGACTTCTCCGGGACGCCGAAGGAGACGTCCTTGAGGATCTGCTTGCCGCCCTCGACCGTGACGGTCAGGTGGCGCGCGGAGAAGGAGACGTCGCCGGTGTCGACGAACTCCTCCAGCCGGTCGCCGACGAGGCGGAAGGTGGAGTGGCCGACGCCGACGGTGTCGTGGGGGCCGATGATCTGCCGGCTGACCGGCTGGCCGTTGACGTAGGTGCCGTTGTGGCTGCCGAGGTCGACGATCTCGAAGCGGCCGTCGCTGGTGGCCTTGAACTCCGCGTGGTGGCGGGAGACCTGGAGGTCGGAGACGACCAGCTCGTTGTCCAGGGCACGACCGATGCGCATGACCCGGCCGACCGCCATCTGGTGGAAGCTGGTCGGGCTGCGGTCGCCGCCCTGGGCGGGCGCCCCGCCCGCGGCACCGGCGGACGGCTGCTGCGGCTGCACGGCCGGAGCCGCCTGCTGCTGCGGGACGTAGGCCTGCGGCTGCTGGTGCTGCTGGGCCTGCGGCTGCTGCCAGGCGGAATGCTGCGCCTGCTGCGCCTGGTGGGGCTGGGCGGCCCAGTCGTGACCCGGCTGCTGCACCGGCGTCTGGTACGCCTGGTGCTGCTGCGGCGCGGCCATGGCCGTCTGCGCGTTGTAGAGGTCCGCGGCCGGGGCCGCGGCCGCTGCCGCGCTCAGGTGCATCACCGGACCGTCGGTGGCGTTGCCGAGGTGCACGGCGGAGCCGGGGCCGATCTCCATGTGATGGATGCGCTGGCCCTGCACATAGGTGCCGTTGGTGCTGCCCTGGTCCTCGATGACCCAACTGTGGCCGCCCCAGCGCACGATGGCGTGCCGCCACGACACCCGGGCGTCCTCCAGCACCATGTCACCCTGCGGATCGCGACCCAGGGTGTAGGACCTGGACGGATCGAGCGTCCAGGTCTGTCCATTCAATTCCAGTACGAGTTCCGGCACTCCATGCCCCACTACTTGTCCCCCGATGAGCCCCCTGCACGGGGAGTCTAGGGATGGCGAACATCGGGAGGAACTATTTCAGGCACAGTCCCCCGACCGAAAGTCGGGGACTGAAGCAGCCGTGTAACAGGCACCGTTGACCGATCCGAAAGTCGCCCGGAGAGTAGTAACAGCCCATGGATGGTACGGATCACCAGCATCCGGGCAACTGGTATGGACCGGGGGGCGCAATGACCATCACCAGTGGCAGGCGCGCAGCTTTCGGCGCAGATCTGCTCCTTACTTCCATAGCGGCTGTGAGCTGGGCTTTTCTCGCCATGGCAGGAATTGCGGCACTCGGTCTGCATCTGCTCGGGGCGGACGCCGCGGGACGGCTGGGGCCGATGACCGCCGCCGTGGTCGTGCTGGCGGTGGGCGGCTCGGTCACTCCGTCGGGCTCGGTCGAGGCCTTCGGGCTGACCGGCACCGGTGCGCACACCACCATCGATTTCGCGCCACTAGGCGTGAGCCTGGTGGGGGCACTGCTGCTCGGCGGCATCTTCGCCCGCTCCCTGCGCCCGGCCGGGGCCGCCCTGCGCGGTGCGGAACTGGCCGCGCGGGCGGGCGCGGTGGCCCTGCTGTTCGTCCTGCTCCTGGGCGGGCTGGCCTGGGCCGGATCGTCCACCGTCACTTTCGACGGCAGCAGCATGGGGCTGGGCTCCGGGGGCGGCAGCGGGGGTCTGAAGATCCCGGGGCTGGGGGACATGGGGGACATCGGCGGCGGGCTGGCCGACCGCATCTCCGGGCTCGCCAAGGCCAAGGCCTCCGTCGGCTTCTCGGTGCGCACCGGGCCCTCGCTGCTCGGCGGGGCGGTGTGGGTGCTGGCCGTCCTGCTGATCGCCGTGCTGGCCTCCCGCCGGGCCCGGCTCCCGGTGGCCTGGTCCGCGCTGCACCGCAGCGTCCGCCCGGCGGCCTCGGCGGTGTGCACGGTGCTGGTGCTGGCGGTCGTGGCGGGCCTGGCGGCGGCGGTGGCCGCGGCCGCCGGTGACGGCCACCCGCCCAGCCGCTCGGCGCTGGACGGGGTGTCCACGACGATCAGGTCCCACTCGTCCCGCGAGCGGAGCTGGCCGAGCTTCTC
>NZ_JBSFWU010000218.1:0-3884 GCF_053594995.1 Streptomyces sp. NPDC002536 | reverse complement strand
CGCTACTTCGCCGCGGTGGCCGAGTACCGGCACTTCGGCCGGGCGGCGGAGCAGCTCTACATCACCCAGCCGGCGTAGGGGCGCGGGGAACTGCGCGAGCAACCACAGCCGACCCGCAGCCGACAGACCGCGCGCCCAGGGTGGCGCGTGCATCCCGAGGATGACCGTGTCCGTCTGAGGGACTACGGGCGGACGGTCCTCCCGACCGAAAGTCCGACGCCGGATTCGGGTCGTACGGCTGAGGTAAAGGCGGGCCAGGACACAGAGGATGGAATCACCCATTCCCCCCCCTCCCCGAGGAGCCCCCATGTCCCGTGCGACGGCCTTCCCTGCCCCTCCCGCCCCCGGCGGAGCCGTCGGCGCCGTCGCCGCCCGTGCCACCGGCCTGAGCAAGGTCTACGGCCACGGCGAGACCCGGGTGGCCGCCCTGGACGCGGTCGACGTGGAGTTCCGTCGTGCGGAGTTCACGGCGATCATGGGCCCGTCGGGCTCCGGCAAGTCGACGCTGATGCACTGCATGGCCGGGCTCGACTCGATCTCCTCCGGCTCCGCCCGGATCGGCGAGGTCGAGCTGGGCACGCTGGACGACCGCCGGCTGACCCGGCTGCGCCGGGACAGGATCGGCTTCGTCTTCCAGGCGTTCAACCTGCTGCCGACGCTGACGGCCCTGGAGAACATCACGCTCCCCCTGGCCATCGCGGGCCGCCGGCCCGACGCCGAGTGGGTGGAGCGGATCGTCGCCACGCTGGGCCTGTCCGGGCGGCTCGCGCACCGGCCGTCGCAGCTCTCCGGCGGACAGCAGCAGCGCGTGGCCGTGGCCCGCGCGCTCGCCGCCAAGCCCGAGATCATCTTCGCGGACGAGCCCACCGGCAACCTCGACTCCCGCTCCGGCGCCGAACTGCTGGGCTTCCTGCACGAATCGGTGCGGGCGCTGGAGCAGACGGTCGTCATGGTCACCCACGACCCCGTCGCCGCCTCCTACGCGGACCGCGTCGTCTTCCTCGCCGACGGCCGCATCGTGGACGAGATGCGCGAGCCGGACGCTGGCGCGGTGCTGGACCGGATGAAGGCGTTTGAGGCCACGGGCCGGACGAACTGAGCGATCTGTCGAACTGCGGGCCGGCTGTGGCTGGTCGCGCAGTTCCTCGCGCCCCTTGCGGGGCGCCCCTTGCCGCCCACAATCCTCCAGGACGACACCCACTCATGCTTCGTACCGCCCTGCGCAACGTCCTTGCGCACAAGACCCGGCTGATGATGACCGCCCTCGCGGTCCTCCTCGGCACCGCCTTCGTCTCCGGCACGCTGATCTTCAGCGACACCGTCGAGGGCGCCTTCCGCAACAAGATGGCCAAGAGCCTCGACGACGTCGCCGTCCAGGTCACCCCGGGACGCCCCGACCCCGATGCGCAGGACGGCCGCGCGCTCGACTCCCGCGTGGTGGACACCGTCGCCGCGCTGCCGGGCGTGGCCTCCGTGCGCCCGTCCGTCTCCGGCGTCGTCGTGGTCGCCGACAAGCACAACGACCCGGCCGGCAGCGAGTGGGGCAGCGCCGGTGCCAACTACGTGCCCGGCAAGGACGGCAAGGACAGCCGCTACCCGCTCGTGAAGGGCCACGGACCGGCCGCCGAGGGCGAGATCGTCCTGGACGGCCGGACCGCCGAGAAGGCCGGCGTCAAGGTCGGCGACACCGTGCGGCTGGCCGTCGACGGGCCGGTGCTGACGAAGAAGCTGGTCGGCATCGTCGAGACCGAGGACCCGCGGGTCACGGCGGGCGGCAGCCTCGCGCTGTTCGACACCGCGACCGCGCAGAAACTCCTCGGCAAGAAGGGCGAGTTCAGCGAGCTCGTCGTGGGCGCGAAGCCCGGCACGGACCAGCAGCAGCTGACCGCCAAGGTGCGCGAGGTGCTGCCGAAGACCTTCGACGCGCAGAGCGGCACGCAACTGGCGGCCGAGCAGTCGAAGATGATCGACCACGAGACCAGTTCGATCCGCAACACCTTCCTGGTGTTCGCCGGGATCTCCCTGTTCGTCGGCGTGTTCATCATCGCCAACACCTTCACCATGCTCATCGCCCAGCGCAGCCGGGAGATCGCCCTGCTGCGGGCCGTCGGCGCCTCGCGCCGCCAGGTGGTGCGCTCGGTGCTGGCCGAGGCCGCGATCCTGGGCCTGGTCGCCTCGGCCGCGGGCTTCGCCCTGGGCCTCGGCATAGCCGTCGGCCTGCCGCAGTTGCTGAAGGCGACCGGTGCGGAACTGCCGGACGGGCCGCTGGTGATCGAGCCCTCCGTCGTGCTGACCGCGCTCGGGGTGGGCGTCGTGGTGACGGTCCTGGCCGCCTGGCTGCCGTCGCGCAAGGCCGCGAAGATCGCCCCCGTCGAGGCGCTGGCCAGCGTGGACCAGGCCCCTGCGACGCGCAGCCTGGTCGTCCGCAACTCCCTCGGTGCGGTGCTCGCTTCGCTGGGCGTGGCCCTGATGCTGTACGTGACCACGCTGCGCGACAGCGGCGGTCTGACGGCCGCCATGGCGGGCTCGGCGCTGACCCTCGCGGGCGTCATCGTCCTGGCGCCGCTGCTCTCCCGCCCGTTCGTGCACCTCTTCGGCAAGGCGGCCATGCGGTTCTCGGGCGTGAGCGGCAAGCTCGCCAAGGAGAACGCGCTGCGCAACCCGCGCCGCACGGCCGCCACCGCCTCGGCGCTGATGATCGGCCTCACCCTGATCACCGGCCTGACCGTGGGCGCGGTCTCCGCGAACCAGGGCATGGACAAGAAGGGTCCGCAGCAGCTGACCGCCGACTTCAAGGTCAAGTCCTCCAGCTACATGGGGCTTTCGCCCGAGGTCGGCAAGGAGCTGGCGAAGCAGCCCGGCGTGGCCGCGGCGGTCCCGCTGCGCGCGACGGGCTTCCGGTCGGAGGAGAAGCCGGCGCTGGCGACGGCGGCGGACGTGGCGCAGATCGGCAAGGTGGCGGACGTGCGCGTCACGGGCGGCTCGCTGTCCGGCGTGCGCGGCACGGCCGCGGTGGCCGTCTCGGCGACGTTCGCCAAGGAGCATGCGCTGACGGTCGGTTCGACGGTGCCGATGGCGTTCTACGACGGCAAGAAGGCCGCCCCGAAGGTCGCCGCGGTCTACGCGGACAACGACGTCCTGGGCGAGGTCCTCGCGGCCCCCGCCCTGATCGATCCGCACATGGAGCGCGTCCGCGACGACGAGATCCTGGTGAAGGCGGCCCCCGGCCGGGCGGCCGGCCTGCCGGGCACGATCAAGGAGGCCCTGGGCGGGAACCCGCTCATCAAGGTCGAGACCCCCGAGGACCTGCGGCGCCAGGCGTCCGGGAACATCGACCCCATCCTCAACCTGTCCTACGGGATGCTGGGCATGGCCGTCCTCATCGCGGTCATCGGCGTGGTCAACACCCTTGCCATGTCGGTCTTCGAGCGCACCCGCGAGATCGGCATGCTGCGCGCCATCGGAATGGCCCGCCGCGAGGTGAAGCAGATGGTGCGCCTGGAGTCCGTGATGATCGCGATGTTCGGCGCGGTCCTGGGCGTCGGCGTGGGCATCTTCCTCGCCTGGTCGGGCGGCCACCTGCTGCGCTCGTCCTTCCCCCAGTACGAGATGACCGTCCCGTGGGCCCGCATCGGCCTCTTCCTGCTCCTGGCCCTGGTGGTGGGCGTCCTGGCGGCGGTATGGCCGGCAAGGCGAGCGGCAAGGCTGAACATGCTGGAGTCGATCGGGGCGCAGTAAGCCCCCCCTTCGGGGGCAGGCCCCCGAGCCCCGAAAGCCCTCGGGCCCCGGCCATTCGACCGGGGCCCGAGGGCTTGGGGCTGCGCCCCGTCAGGGGCGCGGGGAACTGCGCGACCAGCCACGACGCACCCGCAGTCGTATTACCC
>NZ_JBSFWU010000217.1:0-3936 GCF_053594995.1 Streptomyces sp. NPDC002536 | reverse complement strand
GGGCCGGGGTCGGTGCGGGGACGGTGTATCGCCATTTCCCGTCCAAAGAAGCCCTGTTCAGGGCCACGGTGACGGACCGGGTGCGGCTTTTCACGCGCGCAGGGCGAACGCCCCGGCGTCGACCTCCTCGTGCGGCGCGCAGACGCGCACCCGGTAGGCGGCCCGGCCGTCGGGCAGCCGGGTCCGGCCGAACACCTCGACGGGGGTGGACAGGTCGAAGCCGATGACTCCGTCCAGCGCGAGAACGGCAACGGTGTGCATGGCCGTACAGTACGCGCCCGCCGGGCGCCGAAGGATGGCGCGGGTGCGGTGCGCACCGTCCTCACCTGCGGATTCCCCTCGTTCCGGCTGTGGCGAGAATCCGTTGAAGCCTGGCATTCCTGCCACTGTCCGCCCTCCCCGGCCCCCCGTTAGCGTCGGGCCCGGCGCCCCGCCCGGGGCCGCCGAGGCGTGAAAGGACTGATGCCGGATGCTCGCCCAGGTCGTACTCTTCGACGGCTTCGACCCCCTGGACGTCGTCGCACCCTACGAGGTGCTGCAGGCCGGGAGCCTGGCGACCGAGGGCGCGCTGCGCGTGGAACTGGTCTCCGCGGAAGGCGCACGCGAGGTGCCGAGCGCCTTCGGGACCCTGTCCCTGCGGGCCTCCGCCGCGCTCGACCCCGAGCGCGCGGACCTGGTCGTGGTGCCGGGGGCTGCGGGCCGGATGACGCAGGATCCGGCAGCACCGGACGACGGCGCCCCCTCCCTCCCCGCCGTCCTCACCCGCGCCCTGAGCACGCCGCTGCCCGCGCTGATCGAGTCCGCCCTCGACAGGCCCGGTTCGACCGTGGCCACCGTGTGCGGGGGCTCCCTGCTGCTGGCGATGGCGGGGCTGCTGAAGGGGCGCCCTGCCGTGACCCACCACCAGGCCATGGAGCACCTCGCGGCCTGCGGAGCCGTGGCGGTGGACGCCCGGGTCGTCGACGACGGCGACCTCGTGAGCGGCGCCGGGGTCACCTCCGGCCTGGACGTCGGGCTGCACCTGCTGGAGCGCGAGTTCGGGCCGCGGGTGGCCCACGCCGTCGAGCAGTTGCTCTCCCACGAGCGGCGGGGCATCGTGTGGCGCGCCACCGGGCTCGTGCCCGCAGCGTTCTGAGGGCGGTTGCCGTCGTGAACGCGTTCCTGCTCTCCGTCCACGTGCTGGCCGCGATCATCGCCGTCGGCCCGGTGACCGTGGCGGCCAGTATGTTCCCCGCGGCCGTCCGGCACGCCGCGGCCGCGCCGGAGGACGGGCGGGCCCTGACCGCCGTCCGGACGCTGCACCGGATCTGCCGGGTCTATGCCGTCGTCGGCGTCGCCGTGCCGGTCTTCGGGTTCGCCACCGCGAAGAACATGCAGGTGCTGGGCGACACCTGGCTGATCGTCTCCATGACGCTGACGGCGGTGGCGGCCGTCGTCCTGGGGGCCCTGGTGCTGCCGGGGCAGGGCGCCGTGGTGGCCCGGCTGGAGAGCGGGGCCGCTCCGCTCTCCGCACAGCCGGCCCGACTCGCCCTGTACGCCGGGCTGTTCAACCTGCTGTGGGCCGCCGTCACCGTCCTGATGATCGTCCGGCCCGGTTCCACGACGGGCGTCTGACCGGGCGTCCGGACGGCCGCCCCCGGCAGGGCCGTCACCCCCGGCGGAAGCGGTCGCGGTAGGCGGCCGGCGACACCCCCGTCTCCCGGGAGAACGCCCGGCGCATCGTCTCGACCGTGCCGAAGCCGCACCGGCTCGCGATCACGTCGACGCCCTCCACCGACCGCTCCAGCATGGACCGCGCGGCCGCCACCCGGGCCCGTTCCACATAGGCCCCGGGGCTGGTGCCGACGGCCTGGCTGAACAGCCGGCTGAAGTGGCGGCGGCTCATGCCCAGCCGGGCGGCCATCGCGGGGACGGACAGGTCGCCCGACGGATCGGAGTCGATGCCCAGGACGAGGTCCCGCAGGGCTCCGGACCGCAGCAGCTCGCCGCGGGTCCGGCTGCCGAACTGGGACTGCCCGCCGGGGCGCTGCATGAAGACCACCAGGAACTTGGCGACCGAACAGGCCAGTTCGGCGCCGTGGTCGTCCTCCACGAGCGCGAGGGCGAGGTCGATGCCCGCGGTGACGCCCGCGGAAGTGGCCAGCGCCCCGTCCCGGACGAAGAAGGCGTCGGGCTCCACCGCCACCGCCGGGTAGGAGGCGGCCAGTTCGGCGCAGAAGGCCCAGTGCGTCGTGGCGCGGCGCCCGTCGAGCAGCCCCGCCGCGGCCAGCACGAAGGCGCCCGTGCACACCGAACCGGTGCGCCGGGCACCCGTCGAGAGCCGCTGCACGTGCCGCAGCAGGTCGCCGTCCCCGACCGCGTCGGCGTACCCCCAGCCCCCGGCGACCATCAGGGTGTCCGGGGGCTTGCGCACCTTCATCAGGTCGGTGGAGACGGCCAGATCGAGGCCGGCGGAGGTGCGGACGGCCCCTCCTCCCACCGAGGCCAGACGCACCCGGTAACCGGCGCCGGCCGCCCGCGCGGCCCGGTCGAAGACGTCCAAAGGCCCTGCGACGTCCAGCATTTGCACGCCGTCGTAGACGACGAGCAGGACGTCGTGTGCGTCGCGCGTCATCACCTTGCCGCTCACGTCGGCCATGGTGGGTCAGCCGCCGGTCCGGCCGCAGTCGAAGCGATACCTATACACCTTTATGGAGTAATGTCCGCGCTTGCGCCGGAACGCGCCGACCCTAGGGTGGGCAGCAGCCATGAAACCGGAACCACGCCGCGGCGGAGCGGCCGAGGCGCCGCCACTCCCCCTCCCGGCCCGCACACTCGTCGCCGCGGCCTGGGCGCTGCTGGCCGTCGGCGTGGTGACGGACCTCGCCAGCAACCCCGAGGCCACCATCTCCCCCGCGCTCGCCACCGCCCCGGTGCTCGCCGGGATCGGCACCCGGCGCGCCCGGGTACCCCTGATGGCCGGAGCCATGGCCATGGTGTGCGTGACCGCGCTCGCCAAGGCCGACCCGGGCGTGCCGTTCGCCGTCCACCTGACCTCCGGGGTCACGGTGCTGGCCGTCACCTGCATGAGCACCGCCAACGTCGTGCTCGTCGCGACGCGGGAGCGCGAGCTGCTGCAGTCGCGGTCGGTGGCCGAGGCCGCACAGCTCGCGCTGCTGCGCCCGGCCCCGGAACGGACGGGCCGGCTGCGGGTGGCGGTGCGCTATCTGGCGGCCGCGGCGGACGCCCGGGTGGGCGGGGACCTGTACGAGGTGCTGGCGACCCCGTTCGGCACCCGGCTGATCGTCGGCGACGTCCGGGGCAAGGGGCTCGCGGCCGTCGAGACGGCGTCCGACGTGCTGGGCTCGTTCCGGGAGGCGGCGCAGGTCGAGCCGGATCTCGCGGTGGTGGCGCAGCGGCTGGACGCCACCGTGCAGCGGCGCGGTGCGGGCGAGGAGTTCGTGACGGCGGCCCTGGTGGGGGTGGCGGATTCCGGGAACCTCGCGGAGCTGGTCGACTGCGGGCACCTGCCCCCGCTGCTGCTGCACGCGGGGACGGTGACGCCGATCGAGCCGGCGCTGCCCGAATCCGATCCTCCGCTGGGCCTGTGCGACCTGACCGGGAGCGAGTACCACCGCCGGGAGTTCGTCCTCGTCCGCGGCGCCACCCTGCTGCTGTACACGGACGGGGCGACGGAGGCGAGGGATGCGACCGGCCGTTTCTACCCGCTGGAGGAGCGGGTGGCCGGAATGCCGGAGTCGTCCCCCGAGGCACTGCTGGACCGGCTGGTGGCGGATCTGCTCGCCTGGTCGGGCGGCGAACTGTCCGACGACGCGGCGCTGCTGGCGTTCCGCCGGGAGAAGTAATCGCGCGGAACCGCGCCCCGTCAGGGGCGCGGGGAACTGCGCGACAAGCCACCGACGGCCTGCAGCCGACGCACCACCCTGGGGGTCCGGG
>NZ_JBSFWU010000216.1:0-3961 GCF_053594995.1 Streptomyces sp. NPDC002536 | reverse complement strand
GTGCCCGTGGTGGTGCGGACGTCCCAGCCGAGGCCGACCGTGACGGCCGTCAGGCCCGGGGCCTCCTTGGTGAGGGAGACGTTGCCGCCCTTGGACTCCGCGACGCCGGGTTCCACGTCCGTACCGTCGTGGGCACCGACGCCCCCGATGCGCTGCGCCGCGCGCGGGAGGCGGTCGCGGGCGGGACGGGCGCACTGATCGCCGTCGGCGGCGACGGCATGGTCTCGCTCGCCCTCCAGGCCGTGGCCGGCACCCCCACCCCGCTCGGCGTGGTCGCCGTCGGCACCGGCAACGACTTCGCCCGCGCCAACCGGCTGCCCGTGCGCGACCCGGCGGCCGCCGCACGGGCCCTCGCCCGCTCGCTCAAGGAGGACGGCGGCCGGCCCGTCGATCTCGGCCGCGCCGGGGACACCTGGTTCGGCACCGTCCTCGCCTCCGGCTTCGACTCCCGCGTCAACGACCGCGGCAACCGGCTGCGCTTCCCCACCGGGCGGCTGCGCTACGACGCCGCGATGATCGCCGAACTGGCCGCCCTGCGGCCCATCCCGTACCGGATCCGCCTCGACGACGGCCCCGAGCAGCAGCTGGAGGCGACCCTCGTCGCGGTCGGCAACGCCGACTCCTACGGCGGCGGCATGCGCATCTGCGGCAGCGCCCGCCTGGACGACGGGCTCTTCGACATCACCGTCGTCGGCCCCTGCAGCCGCTCCACCCTCCTCGCCGTCTTCCCCCGGGTCTACCGCGGCACCCACCTCGGCCACCCCGTGGTCACCGTCCACCGGGCCGCCAGGGTGACCCTGGCGGCGGACGGGATCACCGGCTACGCCGACGGCGAACCGCTGGGCCCGCTGCCGCTCACCGCCGAGACGGTGCCGGGGGCCGTGCGCCTGCTCGGAGCCGCACGCTGAGACCCCTGCCCTTGCTGTGTTCCCCGGGGGCAACCCCCGGACCCCCGGCCGGTTGCTGTGTTCCCCGGGGGCAACCCCCGGACCCCCGGCCGGTTAAAGATCAGGTGTCTGTCATACGTGCCCGGTAGGCTCGTAGCAAGATGACCGACGACATGTCCCCTGCTGAGCGCTACGCCCTGGCCAGGCAGCGCGCCGCCGAGCAGGCCACTGCGCTTGCCCCGTTCCGCGAGATGTACGACTTCGAGCTGGATCCCTTCCAGATCGAGGCGTGCAAGGCCCTGGAAGCCGGAAAGGGCGTGCTGGTCGCGGCCCCGACCGGCTCGGGCAAGACCATCGTGGGCGAGTTCGCCGTCCACCTGGCCCTCACCCAGGGCCGCAAATGCTTCTACACCACGCCCATCAAGGCGCTGTCGAACCAGAAGTACAGCGACCTCGTCAAGCGCTACGGCGCCGGCAAGGTCGGCCTGCTCACCGGCGACAACAGCGTCAACGCCGAAGCCCCGGTGGTCGTGATGACCACCGAGGTGCTGCGCAACATGCTCTACGCCGGCTCGACGGAGCTGATCGGCCTCGGCCATGTGGTCATGGACGAGGTGCACTACCTCTCCGACCGCTTCCGCGGCGCCGTCTGGGAGGAGGTCATCATCCACCTCCCGGAGTCGGTGACCCTGGTCTCCCTCTCCGCCACCGTCTCCAACGCCGAGGAGTTCGGCGACTGGCTCGACACCGTCCGCGGCGACACCGAGGTGATCGTCTCCGAGCACCGGCCCGTCCCGCTGTGGCAGCACGTGCTGGCCGGGCGGCGGATGTACGACCTCTTCGAGGAGAAGGAGGCCCGCGCCGGCGCCCCCGGCACGGGCCGCCGCGAGGTCAACCCCGACCTGGTGCGCCTGGCCCGTATGGAGAACAGCCGTCCCATGGGCGGCCGCGACCGCCGCCGCGGGCGGAACCTGCGCGAGGCCGACCGCGAGCGCGACCGCCGCCAGCGCAGCAGGATCTGGACGCCCAGCCGGGTCGAGGTCATCGAACGGCTCGACGCCGAGGGCCTGTTGCCCGCCATCACCTTCATCTTCAGCCGGGCCGGCTGCGAGGCCGCCGTCCAGCAGTGCCTCTACGCGGGCCTGCGGCTCAACGACGACGCGGCGCGCGCCCGGGTCCGCTCGATCGTGGAGGAGCGCTGCGCCGCGATCCCCGACGAGGACCTGCACGTCCTGGGCTACTTCGAGTGGCTGGAGGGCCTGGAGCGGGGCATCGCCGCGCACCACGCGGGCATGCTGCCGACCTTCAAGGAGGTCGTGGAGGAGCTCTTCGTCAAGGGCCTGGTCAAGGCCGTGTTCGCCACCGAGACGCTGGCGCTGGGCATCAACATGCCCGCCCGCTCCGTGGTGTTGGAGAAGCTCGTCAAGTGGAACGGCGAGCAGCACGCCGACATCACCCCCGGCGAGTACACCCAGCTGACCGGCCGCGCCGGGCGGCGCGGCATCGACGTCGAGGGCCACGCGGTCGTGCTGTGGCAGCGCGCCATGGACCCGGCCGCCCTGGCGGGCCTGGCCGGCACGCGCACGTACCCGCTGAGATCCAGCTTCAAGCCGTCGTACAACATGGCGGTCAACCTGGTCTCCCAGTTCGGGCGGCACCGCTCCCGAGAGCTGCTGGAGACCTCCTTCGCCCAGTTCCAGGCCGACAAGTCGGTCGTCGGCATCTCGCGCCAGGTCCAGCGCAACGAGGAGGGCCTGGCCGGGTACCGCGAGGCCATCGACTGCCACCTGGGCGACTTCGAGGAGTACGCGCGGCTGCGCCGCGAGCTCAAGGACCGCGAGACGGAGCTGGCCAAGCAGGGCGCCGTGCAGCGGCGGGCCGCGGCGGCGGCCGCGCTGGAGCGGCTCAAGCCCGGGGACGTCATCCACGTGCCCACCGGCAAGTTCGCCGGCCTGGCGCTCGTGCTCGACCCCGGCACGGCCCCCGGCCGCACGGACCGGCACCGCGGCTTCGACCCCCACGAGGGGCCGCGCCCGCTGGTGCTCACCGCCGAGCGGCAGGTCAAGCGGCTGGCCCCGATCGACTTCCCGGTGCCGGTCGAGCCGCTGGAGCGGATGCGCATCCCCAAGTCCTTCAATCCGCGCAGCCCGCAGTCCCGGCGCGACCTGGCCTCCGCGCTGCGCACGAAGGCCGGGCACATCGAGCCGGACCGGCACCGCAAGTCCCGCTCGGCCGCCGTGGACGACACCGAGATCGCGCGCCTGCGCACCGCGATCCGGGCGCACCCCTGCCACGGCTGCGACGAGCGCGAGGACCACGCCCGCTGGGCCGAGCGCTACCACCGGCTGCTGCGCGACACGCGCCAGCTGGAGCGGCGCATCGAGGGCCGGACGAACACGATCGCCCGCACCTTCGACCGCATCTGCGCGCTCCTGACCGACCTCGGCTATCTGCACGGCGACGAGGTGACCGAGGACGGCCGCCGGCTGGCCCGCCTCTACGGCGAGCTGGACCTGCTGGCCTCGGAGTGCCTGCGCGACGGCGTCTGGGAAGGTCTCGATCCGGCCGAACTGGCCGCGTGCGCCTCGGCGTTGGTCTACGAGGCCCGGGCCGCGGACGAGGCGGTGGCCCCGAAGCTGCCGTCGGGCGCCGCGAAGGAGGCGCTCGCGGAGATGGTCCGCATCTGGGGCCGGCTGGACGCCCTGGAGGAACAGCACAAGATCAACCAGGCCGAGGGCGTCGGCCAGCGCGAGCCGGACCTGGGCTTCGCGTGGGCCGCGTACCGGTGGGCCTCCGGCCATGGGCTGGACGAGGTGCTGCGGGAGATCGAGATGCCGGCGGGCGACTTCGTGCGGTGGTCGAAGCAGCTGATCGATGTGCTGGGGCAGATTGCGGCCGCCGCCCCTGCGGGGAGCCCTGTTGCGCGCAATGCGCGCAAGGCGGTTGACGGTCTGCTGCGGGGTGTCGTGGCGTACTCGTCGGTGGGGTGACCGTTCCTGGGGGCTGCGCCCCCAGACCCCCTTGAACGTGCGGGCCGTTCGCGGCTGGTCGCGCAGTTCCCCGCGGCCCCGCCC
>NZ_JBSFWU010000215.1:0-3994 GCF_053594995.1 Streptomyces sp. NPDC002536 | reverse complement strand
ATCTGACGCACCCGCAGCCGAAGTCCCGGGGCTTCGCCCCGGACCCCAAGGTGGTGCGTCGGCTGCAGGCCGTCGGTGGCTGGTCGCGCAGTTCCCCGCGCCCCTTACAGGGCGCGAAGATCCGCCGGACACTCCCCGGAGAAGGCCGGGTGGAGCCGAGCGCGTCGGAGGTACGGATGCAGAAGGGCAAGGGCTCTCCGGCGGCCCCCGCCCTCCCGGCGGCCGAGCACGGTCTGCCCGTCCTGCCGGAGCTCGCCGCACGGCTGGCGGAGGCGGCCGGGCGCAGCGGGCCGGAGCCGGTGGGCGGCGGCACGGAGGTGCGCGAGGCCGCCTGCCGCTACTGGGCGCGGCGCGGCCTGCCCGTGGGGCCCGAGCGCGTGGTCGCCGCCTCCGGTGCCCAGCCCCTGCTCATGGCGTTGCTCGCCGCGGCGGGCGGCGAGGTGCTCTTCACCCGCCCGTGCGCCGCCTGGTACGTGCCGGTCTCCCGGCTCGCCGGGCGGTTCGCCTACCCCGTGCCCGTACCGGCCGAGTGCGGCGGCGTCCCCGACCCGTTCGCGCTGCTGGAGACCGTCCGCAGGATCCGTGCCGAGGGCGGGCGGCCGCGGTTCCTGGTCCTGTCCGTCGCCGACGACACCACCGGCACCGTCGCCCCGCCCGAGATCCTGCACGAGGTCTGCGAGGCCGCCGCCGCCGAGGAACTGACCGTCATCAGCGACGAGACCTGGCGCGACACCCGGCACGACCCGCACGGCACCGTCTACGTCGGCCCAGCCGAGATGCGCCCCGACAACGTCGTCGTCCTCACCGACCTCGCGGGCACCCTGCTCCCGGCCGGCTGGCCCGCCGCCGTCGCCCGCTTCCCGGAGAACGGCCCCGGCACCGTGCTGCGCACCCGTGTCCTGTCCGTCCTCACGGCCCTGCGGGCCGAACTCTCGCCCCCGCTCGCGGCCGCGACGGCCTGGGCGCTGACCGAGCCCAAGCCCGTCCGCAACCGGATCACGGCCGCCGGGCGGCTCTACGGGGCCCTGGCCGGCGCCGCGCGCGAACGGCTCGCCACGGCCGGGGTGCTCTCCCGCCCGCCGCAGACCGGACCGCACCTCTACGCCGACCTGGGCGAGCTGCGCGAGCCCCTCGCCGCCCGCGGCATCACCGACTCCGTCGAACTGGAGGCCCATCTCACGGAGGCGCTCGGCCATCCGGCGCCCGGCAGTCACCACTTCGGCGACGAACCCGACGCCCTGCGCGTCCGTCTGGCCACTCCACCGCTCCTCGGTCCCACCGACGAGCAGCGGCAACGCGCCCTGGACGCCCGCGACCCGCTGGCCCTGCCGGACGTCGCGGAGGCGTTGTCCACTTTTGGAGCGGTGTTCAGTGAACTCGCCGGTGACTGACCTACCGTCATGAGCGTGCCTCGGTTCCCCACGAATGGAGCCCGTAGATGACCGAACAGACCGAGCGCCCCCTGGCGGGTCCACGCCCCTTCGGCGAGCGCCGCATCTGGCCCCGGTCGTTCACCGACCGCCTCACCGCACCGCTGCCCGGGGTCCGCGCCCTGGCCCGCCTCGCCCGCGAGGGCCGGCTGCGCCCGGGACCCGAAGCCCTGCTGGAGATCGCCGAACTGCCCGTCGAACCCGGCCCCGTCCCCCCGGCCCCGCCCGCCTCCGTCGCCGCCACCTGGGCCGGGCACGCCAGTTGGGTGCTCTCCGTCGGCGGGCTGACCGTGCTCACCGACCCCGTGTGGTCCCGCCGCATCCTGGGCACGCCGCCGCGGATCACCCCGGTCGGGGTGCGCTGGGAGGACCTGCCGAGAGTCGACGCGGTCGTCATCAGCCACAACCACTACGACCACCTCGACGCCCCCACCCTCAAACGGCTGCCCCGCGACACCCCGCTGCTGCTCCCGGCGGGCCTGGGCGGCTGGGCGCGCCGCCGGCGGTTCACCCGGGTCACCGAGCTCGACTGGTGGGAGGGGGTCGAACTGCCGGGCCCGGCGGGCATGGTGCGCTTCGACTTCGTCCCCGCGCACCACTGGAGCAAACGCGGCCTGCTCGACACCTGCCGCTCGCTGTGGGGCGGCTGGGTCGTCACCGCACCCGGCGGGCGGCGCGTGTACTTCGCGGGGGACACGGGCTACGGCCACTGGTTCGAGCGGATCGGGGAGCGGTATCCGGGCATCGACCTCGCGCTGCTGCCCATCGGCGCCTACGAGCCGCGCTGGATGCTCGGCACCGTCCACACCGACCCCGAGGAGGCCGTCCGCGCCTGCCAGGACGTGGGCGCCCGGATGATGGCCCCCATGCACTGGGCGACGTTCCTGCTGTCCGCCGAGCCGCCGCTGGAGCCGCTGCTGCGTGTCCGGGCGGCCTGGGCGGCCACGGGCCGGCCCCGGGAGGACCTGTGGGACCTGCCGGTCGGCGGGTCGCGGGTGATGGACGCGGCGGGAGTGAACGTCACTCCCGAGCCGTCGCCGTCGCCGTCCAGGTGAAGGTGAAGCGGTTGGCGCCGTGGCCGGTGCACAGGAGATGGGACGGCGGCCGGCCGGCCCGGGTGTCGATGCCGACGACCCCGGTGATCTCGTCGTAGGTGAAGCACACCGAGCCGTTGCCCAGCACCTCGTCCCGGCCGGGCGCCATCCGCCGCACCACCACCTGGACGGGCACGCCCTCCCGGATGCCGAAGTCCCGGGCGGGCTGCCCGGAGACCAGGGTCATGTCGAGGCCGTCGTCCGCGCGCAGGAACTGCAGGGACAGCCGCTCGCGGGCGCCGGCCGCGGTGCCGAAGTCCGCCCGGACCGCCCGGCCCCGGGGCCCGTCCGGCGCGACCACCGCGAGGCTGTGCGCACCGCCCGCCGCGACGGCGAGGACCGTCCGGCCCTCCACGGCCGCCGCGATCTCCGACACCTGGCCGTCCCGGTCCCGGCCGGCCGCCAGCAGCCGGCCGTCCTGCGTCACGGCCAGCCCGTGCAGGCTGCCGACCGAGGCCGCGCGGATCCGCTTGCCCTGCGCGGCCCGCAGCAGCCCGGAGACCTGATGGTGGTCGTCGCGGCCGGATCCCAGCAGCTCGCCGTCCTCGGTGACGGCGAGGCTGTGCATGCCCATGGCGGCCACCGACGCGATCCTCCTGCCGCGGGCGGCCTGCAGGATTCCCGACACCTGCCCGATGTCGTCCAGGCCGGCCGCGAGCAGCCGGCCGTCCTCGGTCACCGCCAGGCTGTGCAGCTCGCCCGCGGCGACCGCGGCGACCTTCGCGCCCTCGGCCGCCGCCACGATCCCCGACACGCTGCCGTGCCGGTCCTGGCCCGCGGCGAGGAGCCGGCCGTCGGCGGTGACCGCCAGCGCGTGGAAACCCCCGCAGGCGGCGGTGACGACATGCCGGCCGTGCGCCGCCTCGACGATGCCCGCCACCTGCCGGAAGTCGTCCAGACCCGTGCCGAGGAGCCGCCCGTCCGCGGTCACCGCCAGACTGAACAGCGGCCCGGCGGCGACCGCGGCGATCCGCTTGCCCTGCGCCGCCTTCCACAGGCCGTGCGCCTGCCCGTCGCTGTCGTACCCGGCGGCGAGCACCTGCCCGCCGGCCGTGACGGCCAGGCTGTGGTGGGCCCCGGCCGCGATCACGGTGACCTCCTGGCCCTGCGCCGCCTGGAGGACGTCCCGCACCTGCCCGTAGCCGTCCTGGCCGGCGGCGCGCAGCTGTCCGGGCGTCCGTGTCCTGCCGTCCGCGACGTGCTCTCCCGGGGCGGTGGACGTGGACATGGGCCCTCCTGGCGATGCAGCGCGGTGCGCGGTGGTCTCCCGCACGCCTCCACGCTGGGCGCTGTGCCGTGCCGCGGCATCCGCGGACCGGCGAACGGGTGATGCCGGGGCGCCCCGTCAGGGGCGCGGGGAACTGCGCGCTCAGCCACGACGCGCCTGTAGTCGAGGTGCTCGGGGCTTCGCCCCGGACCCCTGGGGTGGTGCGTCGGCTGCGGGCCGGTGGGGGCTGGTCGCGCAGTTCC
>NZ_JBSFWU010000214.1:0-4001 GCF_053594995.1 Streptomyces sp. NPDC002536 | reverse complement strand
CGCTCTCCTGCGTCGGCTCGTCGGCTTCCCCTCTCCGCAGATCGGGAAGATCCACAGCAAAGGCGTTCGGAGAAATCGGCCAAGCCCTGCTTTGACGCTCGGCAAACGCGATCTCCAGCCGGAGCTGCTTGATCCGCTCCTCCACCACCAGCGAGCCGTGGCCCGCGTCGTAGCGGTAC
Organism: Streptomyces sp. NPDC002536; assembly: GCF_053594995.1. Lineage (NCBI taxonomy): Bacteria > Bacillati > Actinomycetota > Actinomycetes > Kitasatosporales > Streptomycetaceae > Streptomyces > Streptomyces sp. NPDC002536. The sequence continues at coordinate 3,822 of NZ_JBSFWU010000214.1, read as the reverse complement.
ACCTCGTGCGGGTGGCCGCGCTCCGCGAGCCGCTCCACGTAGTTCTCGATCTGGCGTATAGGGCACCGGGGGTCGTTGGCGCCCGCGGAGATGTAGACCGGCGCCTGCACCCGGTCGACATAGGTGAGCGGCGACGAGGCGGCGAAGCGCTCGGGTACCTCCTCCGGGGTGCCGCCCAGCAGGGTGCGGTCCAGGGCCTTCAGCGCCTCCATCTCGTCGTGGTAGGCGGTCACGTAGTCGGCGACGGGGACCGCCGCCAGGCCCAGCGCCCAGGCGTCCGGCTGGGTGCCCAGCCCGAGCAGCGTCAGATAGCCGCCCCAGGAGCCGCCGGCCAGCACCAGCCGCGCCGGGTCCGCGAGCCCCGACGCCACGGCCCACTCCCGCACCGCCGCGATGTCCTCCAGCTCGATGAGGCCCACCCGGTGCTTGAGCGCGTCCGTCCAGGCCCGCCCGTAGCCCGTGGAGCCGCGGTAGTTGACGCGCACGACCGCGAATCCGTGGTCGACCCAGGCGGCCGGCTGGGCGGCGAAGGCGTCGCTGTCGTGCCAGGTCGGTCCGCCGTGGATGTCGAAGACGACCGGGAACGGGCCCTCGCCCGCGGGCCGCTGCACCAGGGCGTGCACCGGGCCGCCCGGGCCCTCCACCCACACGTCCTCGACCGGCACCGAACCGGGGGCCTCGGCGATCCCGTGCAGCCCCGGGGGCGGGCTCAGCACGACATGGCCCGCCGTGGAGCGCACGACCGGCGGCTCGGCGGCCGACGACCAGAGGAACTCCACCGTCCCGTCCGGGCGCGGCAGCGCTCCGGACACCGTGCCCTGCGGGGTGCCGAGCCGGGTCAGCTCGCCGCTCGCCAGCTCGTAGCGCCACAGCTCGCTGCGCGCCCGGTAGCTGTGGTCGATCAGCAGGGCGGAGCCGTCCGGGAACCAGTCGGCGTCCAGATCGCCCGGCAGATCGATGGCCAGGGCCGTCTCCTCGCCGGTCAGCGCGTCCCACAGCATCGGCTCCCAGCGGCCGCGCCGCTGGTGCCCGACGAGCAGCCGGGAGTCGCCGTCGGCCGGGGCGAACCCCAGCGCGGAGAGGCCGAGCTCCACGGTGCCGCCCCGGGTGTCGTCCAGCTCGGCCACGGGCGTGCCGTCCGCCCGGACCACGCGGATCGCCGCGTGCATGGCGTCGCCGTGCTCGGTGTGCTCGACGGCGATCAGCGAGGCGTCGTGGGACAGCGCACCCACCCCGGCCGACTGCCGGTGCCGGTAGACCTCCACGGGCTCCTCGCCCGGGCGTACGACGTGGATGCTGGAGCCGCCCTGCTCCGTGGACCGGCCGACGACCGCCGAGCCGTCCCGCCCCAGGGCCAGGCCGTCCGGATAGGCGGGCTCGAGGCCGGGCGTCGCGGGCTCGTCCTCCCCGCCGTGGAAGGGCTGGCGCACCCAGGTGCCGAACTCGTCCCCGTCGGTGTCCGAGAACCACCAGATCCAGGCGCCGTCCGGCGACAGCCTGCCGCTCGTGGTGCCCTGAGGCCGGTCTGTGACCTGCCGCTGCCTGCCCGTGGCACGGTCCCACGCGTACAGCTCGAAGGTGCCCGTCGCGTTCGAGGCGAACAGCGAGCGCTCCGGGGCGTCCTGCGCCCACCCGGGCAGCCCCGTCCGCGGCGCCCGGAAGCGCTTCTCCCAGTCCGGCATGGATACGTTGCTCTCGGTCATGCCCCTATTCTGCGCCGGGGGGCCGACATCCCGCGGAGCCTGTGGATAACTTCCGGAATCCGGGGGTCCGTTGGGCGGCCGGGGAGGGGCGGGACCGCGACGGCGCTTCTCCCGCGCAACGCCTTCGGCATGACGAAACCTCGCGCCGGCGGCGGAACTTCACCGCGGGAGGCCCCGGGGGGCCCTACGGCCCCTACGGCCCCAAAACGAGTCAGGGCCTTGATCGACTGAGTCGATCAAGGCCCTGACCTGGCTGTCGGGGTGGCGGGATTTGAACCCACGACCTCTTCGTCCCGAACGAAGCGCGCTGCCAAGCTGCGCTACACCCCGATGTTCTTCCGTTTCCCGTTTTTCCCGGGCCCCGGAGCAACGAGGACTACTTTAGCGGACCGGAGCCCGTAGGTGAAATCCGGTTCCTGGGGCCCCGCCTGCGGGGCCCCAGGGCGGGGTCAGTCGCGGGCGACGAGGGTGAGGAGGGTGGCCTCGGGCGGGCAGGCGAAGCGGACGGGGGTGTAGCGGTTCGTCCCGCAGCCTGCCGAGACGTGCAGGTAGGAGCGGTGGCCGCCGGCCTTGTGGGTGGAGAGGCCCTTCACGCGGCCGGCGTCGATGTCGCAGTTGGTGACCAGCGCACCGTAGAAGGGGATGCAGAGCTGGCCGCCGTGCGTGTGCCCGGCGAGGATCAGCGGGTAGCGGTCGGCCGCGAAGGCGTCGAGCACCCGGAGGTAGGGGGCGTGGACGACGGCCATGGAGAAGTCCGCGTCCTCCTGCGGTCCGCCGGCCACCCGGGCGTAGCGGTCGCGCTTGATGTGCGGGTCGTCGAGACCGGTGAGGGCGATCTCCATGCTGTCGATCTTGAGCGAGCCGCGGGTGTTGGTGAGGTTGACCCAGCCCGCGCGGTCGAAGCCGTCGCGCAGGTCCTCCCACGGGTTGTGGATCGCGCCGACGACCGGCTTGTTGCCGTTGAGGCCGTGCCGCCCGGTGGCCCGCTCCAGCAGGTAGCGCGCGGGGTTGCGCAGCCTGGGCCCGTAGTAGTCGTTGGAGCCGAAGACGTACGCGCCGGGGAAGCGCATCAGCGGGCCGAGGGCGTCGAGGGTCTCGGGCACGGCCTCGGGGTCGGAGAGGTTGTCACCGGTGTTGATCACGAAGTCGGGGCGCAGCCCGGCGAGGGACTGCAGCCAGCGCTGCTTCTTGCGCTGGCCCCCGACCATGTGGATGTCGGAGACCTGGAGGACCCGCAGCGGCCGCATCCCGGGCGGCAGCACGGGCACGGTGACCCGCCGCAGCCGGAAGGAGCGGACTTCGAAACCGGCGGCATAGGCGAGGCCGGCCGCGCCGACCGCCGTGATGCCCAGGGGTACTCCGTATCGCGCACGCATGAACCCATCGTCGCAGATCGCTGCAGGTGCCGGCTCACCTGCCGGTGCGCGCAAGGGAGTTCGCCGTTCCCGGCCCGCCCGGGGTGCCGCCCGGTGGTTAATGCGGAGCGCACAGGGGTGCAGGATGCGAAGATTGCGGCATGACCACGCTCAAGTCCAGGCTTCAGGACGACCTCACGTCCGCCATCAAGGCGCGCGACGAGCTGCGCTCCTCCACGCTCCGCCTCACCCTCTCCGCGATCGGCTACGAGGAGACCGCGGGCAAGGTGGCCCGTGAGCTCTCGGACGACGAGGTGCTGAAGGTGATCACGCGCGAGGCGAAGAAGCGCCGCGAGGCCGCCGACGCCTTCGAGAAGGGCGGCCGCGCCGAGCAGGCCGAGCGCGAGCGCGCGGAGGGCGAGCTGCTCGCCGAGTACCTGCCGAAGCAGCTGTCGGACGAGGAGCTCAACGCGGCCGTGGCGGAGGCCGTGGCCGAGGCGAAGGCCGGCGGCGCCGAGGGCCCGAAGGCCATGGGCGCCGTGATGAAGCTCGCGAACGCGAAGGTGGCGGGCCGCGCCGAGGGCGGCCGGGTGGCCGCCGCGGTCAAGCGGCTGCTCGCAGGCTGAGGCCCGGCCGCAGCGCGGAGCAAGCCGCAGCGCGGAACAACAGGAAGGGGCGCCCGACCAGTGGTCGGGCGTGCCGCTATATGGACAAAGTTCTAAAATGGAACATCACTGCAACTGCTCCGACGCACGAGTGGCCAT
>NZ_JBSFWU010000213.1:0-4095 GCF_053594995.1 Streptomyces sp. NPDC002536 | reverse complement strand
GGCCGGCCGGTTCGAGCCCACCAGCCAGGTGTGCTCCGCCTGCGGTCACCGCGACGGCCCCAAACCCCTGCATGTACGGAAGTGGACCTGCACGGTCTGCGCCACCGTTCACGACCGGGACCACAACGCCGCGAAGAATGTGAAATCGGCCGCCGGACTGGCGGTTGCAGCCTGTGGAGCGCCGGTAAGACCAGAACCCGTTCTGGCGCAGCGCGACGAAGCAGGAAGCCACGGAAGCCCGCCCGAAGCACGTGCCGCGTAGCGGCACAGCATCGAGCAGGCAGGCCAGAATCTCCCTCCTCCAGGAAGGAGAGCAAGTCAATCGCTCAGTCCCACGACACCCCACCCTCGTCGGGCGGCTTCGGTGACGACCTGTCCCCACTGCGCCAGCAGCCCCGTGAACCCGCCGAAGTCGCCGACCCACCCGTCGGGATCGGCGGCATGCTCGGTGAAGGGCCCTTCCACCCGGCCGAGGCAGGGCTGTACCCGGTCCCAGACTGCGGCCAGTTCCCGGACGCTGTCCGGTGATCGTGCGAGCAGCACGCCGTAGTCGTCCTCGCCGAAGAAGCCCGTATCGGTGTGCTGCGCTTCGCCGTCCATCCCGCACCAGACGAGTCCGCGCAGGAAGGTGTCCCATGCGGCCCGCATCGGAGGATCGATATGGTCGCGGACGGCTTCCCACCGCTGCCCGGCCCAGAAGTGCGCCTTGAACGAGCCGTAGGTGTGCGGGAATTCGTGCACGGCGAAGAAAGTGCTGTCGGGCCCCTGCGGCCACACCCAGCCGCTCTCGACCGTCGGCGCATCGTGATCCCACAGTCCCGTCTCGTCGGCGTACCAGGCACTCCTCAGCCGCGGCACCCGCTCCCGTGGCGGAACCTCCTCCAGCCACGAACAGTCGGCAATCATCACCGTGATGTCCAGCCCCATGGCAGGGAGGCTACCGACAGTGCGGCGATGGCGTGGTCGTCGGCCGTATGCGGTTCATGACGCGATCACGGAGCAGCTCGTACTCCGCACGCAGCCTGCGCCACTCGGTCACGGGCGGCCGGGGAATGACGACGCCTCCGGTGACGATCTCCTCCGGCCCGAACTGCTCGCGGGTGAGGTCGATCTCGATGCCCGTGCCGAGGCGGTTCCACCAGTGGTAGTCCACGCGCGTGCCGTCGACATGGACCTCTCCGCGGATCAGCTCGCCGCCCAGCAGGTCATGGAGCACCATGGCGGTCACACCGCACTGGTCCCGGGCCGGATTGTCCGGGCTCCAGCGCGATCGGAACTCGGGTGTGCACGTCTCGGCACTCCAACTGCTGCGGACGGCCTGCTCGATGTCGGTGAGAACCAACGGTGTCGGTGTCATGCCGGTGATCCTCCCAGCGGGCACTGACAACGGGCCGTCACCCCTGGATGATGCTCGGGTGCGGCCGGGCAGGTTGGCCGCATGTCCTCGGTACTTGTTGTGGGATACGACTCCCAGGCCATTCCCGGCGTCGACGGGAAGGCCCTTCGCGCGGCTCTCGACGGGGAGCTGGCCCGGTTCGGCGAGCAGGGCATCGACGCGGCCATGACGCTGGTCGTGTTCGACGGTTCGGCCGAGTCCGTCCTCGCCGCCTCCTTGGCCGAGCGCCCGTGGGACGTGGTCGTCGTCGGGGGCGGGATCCGCAAGACGGAGCAACTGCTCCCGCTCTTCGAGCAGGTGGTCAACCTGATCCGCCGTCACGCGCCGCAGGCCGCCCTCGCGTTCAACACCAGCGGCGGCGACAGCGTAGAGGCGGCACAGCGCTGGCTCTGACACCTTTCGGTGCTGTTCCATGGAGAGATGAGAATCACGCCACGTACCCTGCTCGTGTCGGCGGCTGCCGCGGCCGCCGTCGCGATGCCGGTCTCCACGGCCCATGCGGCCGACGGGTACGACCGTTGCCCCGACGCCTCCTACTGCATGTTCTCGGGCCTCGACGGCACCGGCGACATGATCGTGCTGACGAGCAGCACGCCGGATCTCGCGGCGCTCGGCATGAGCGGCCGGGCCGAGTCGGACTGGAACCGGACCTCTTCCACCATCCACCTGTGGTCCGGCACGAACTACACCGGCTGCACGGCCGTCACATCCGCCGGCCCGACCGGCAAGGGCAACTTCTTCCCCGACTTCCGGGACTTCTTCACCTCGGTGCAGTTCGACGGCCCCGGCGGCCCGAGCTGCGGCACGCCGCCGGGCGGCAGCACCCCGTAAGGGGCGCGGGCACGCACCGCACACACACTGCGACGCCCCCATCACTCACGGAGTCCGCCCCGGCGGCCCGCGTGCGATCACCGGTGGATGCGAGCGACCATGGAAGGGAGCGGTCCGGCTCGTCCGAGCCGGGACGTGCTTTCCCCGTGCCTGGAGCACCACGCAGGCAAAGGAGGACGATCATGGCATCCGCTCCTGATCCCCACGCCGGCAGGTGTACGGCCGCTGCCGGCCTCACGGTGTTCGCAGCCGTGATGATGCTGATCGCGGGGTTCCTGAACCTCTTCCGCGGCATCATGGCCGTACTCCACAACGCGGTGTACCTCAAGACACCCGACTACGCCTTCAAGTTCAGCCTGGGAGGCTGGGGCTGGATCCACCTGTTCCTCGGCATCGCGGCGATCATGATCGGGGTCGGGCTGTTCCGGGTCTCCCTCTGGGCCAGAATCCTGGGAGTTGCCGTCGCCGCCATGCTGCTGCTCGCCAACTTCCTTTCCATTCCCTACTACCCGCTGTGGTCGATCGTGCTCATGACCCTGTGCATTCTCGTCATCTGGGGGCTGTGCACGGTGCATCACGAAGACGGCTGAGGAGACGGCTGAGAAGACGGCTGAGGAGCCGGCCGACCGGCATCGCAGCCTGCGCAGCCTGTCAGCCGAGCGGCACGACCGCGACCGGGCACGGTGCGTGGTGCAGTGCCGCATGGGCCACCGGACCGAGGCCCACGCCGAGGGGGTGCCGGTGCTCGCGCCGTCCGACGACGAGCAGTGCGGCCTGCCCGGCCGCTTCCAGCAGGTGCTGGGCCGCGGAGCCGGTCGTCAGCCACTCGTCCACCTCGACGGCGGGCATCCGCTCCCGCCAGGGGCCCAGCACCTCGGCCAGGGCGCTGCAGCCCCGCGACTCCGGTTCCCCGGCGGCGGGTTCCCCGTCGGCGACCTGCACGATCCGCAGCACCGCACCGCGGGCGGCGGCGGCCTCGAAGGCGAAGGCGAGCAGCGGATCGTAGGGCCGGGCGGGGCCGAGTCCGAGCACGACGGCTCCGCCCCCGTTCGGCTGCCCGGCAGGCGGTTCGTGCACGACCACCACCGGCCGGGGCGCATGCGTGGCCACCGCCAGGCTCACGGGCCCCAGCAGGAACCCCTGTACGGTGCCGAGCTCCCGTGACCCGAGTACCAGCACCTCCGCGTCCCGGGCGGCGTCGACCAGGGCCCTGACCGGCGGTTCCGTCACCCGGTCCACGCCGACCTGCAGGTCCGGGTGTGCCTCGGCGAGCTGCTCCTGGGCCACTTCGAGCCGGCTCTCGGCCCACTCCCGCTCGGCGGAGGTCCCGGGCGCGGGCCGCGCGGTGCCCGTCTGCACCTGCAGGACGTGCACGACGCGCAGCGGCACTCCGCGCAGCACCGCCTCCCGGCCCGCCCAGGCGGCAGCGGCCAGGCTCTCGGCGGAGCCGTCGAACCCGACGGACACCGGTCGCACCACGGGGCCACCTCCCTGCACGGGCAACGCATACGGACGACGCATGACGAATGCGGGTGTGTCTACGGCCAGACTGCCGTTTGTGCCTGTCCCGCGCATCCGGGGGAGGACGGCAGGACGGTCAGCGCACCAGGACGCGCTCGCCGGAGCGGGGTACGACGGCCGTCCAGCCGAGGCCGGCGTCGATCCGCTCCCGCAGTGCCTCGGCCGCCTCCGGCTCCCCGTGCACCAGGTACGTCGCGTGCGGCGGCGGGGCTCCGCGGAGCCAGTCGAGGATCTCGGCGGCGTCGGCGTGCGCGGAGAAGCCCGGCACGTTGACCACCTCGGCGCGCACCGGTACGTACTCGCCGAACATCTTGAGCGTCCGCGCGCCGTCGACCAGGTCCCGGGCC
>NZ_JBSFWU010000212.1:0-4164 GCF_053594995.1 Streptomyces sp. NPDC002536 | reverse complement strand
GGCGCCCCGTCAGGGGCGCGGGGAACTGCGCGATCAGCCACGACGCGCCCGCAGTCGAGGTTCTCGGGGCCCGCCCCGGACCCCGCCCCCGCCGCGGCGCTCCCGCCGCCCGCCGACGGCCTCCTGCCCGTCGGCCGCGCCCGGCTCGCCGACCTGGTGCCGTTCGCCCGCACGCTCGGCGGCGACGGCGCGCGGCCGCCGCAGCCGGCCGGCCCGCTCTCCTGCGCGACGTGGACGCTCTGCGCGTCCGAGGTCACCGCCCTGCGGTCCCGCTGCCGCGCCGAACGGGCCACGCTGCAGTCAGCCCTCTGCCTGGCCTTCGCCCGCGCCCTCCCGCACCCCGCCCGCATCGCCGTGGGCGCGGACCTGCGCCGCGTCCTCGTGCCCCCGCCCGGCGAGGCCGTGGGCCTGTACGCGGCGAACTTCCTGCTGTCGGTGGACGGCACGACGCACCGCGACTTCTGGTCCCTGGCCCGGGACATCCGCGCCGCCGTCCGGCACCGGGTGCACGCCGACGAACTCGCCTCCCTCGTCCGCACCTTCGGCCTCCTCGCCCCGCTCCCCCGCCGGGCCATCGGGTCCGTCCTGCGCCGCAGCGAGGCCCAGGGCGCCCGCTTCGACGTGTTCCTCGGCAGCGCCCGGGTGCCGATCCCGCTCGACTACGGACCGCTGCGCCTGTCGGCGCTCTACGGGGCCGCGCACACGAGCCTGTCGGGGGCGCCGATCGTGCTGGCCGCCGGCGTGGGCGGCCGGCTCTTCCTGAGCGTCACCTCGACCGACCCGGACGGTTCGGCGAAGCTGTGCGAGCGTGCGATGGCGCACTTGAAGGACGCGGTCACACGGTGAGGTCTGGGCAGCACAATGCTCTCCATGCCCTCACTGCCGAACGACACGACCGGACCGCTGCAGCAACTCTCCCTCACCGACCTGCGCCTGCGCACCAGTGCCAAATGGCGCGTCCACGACCCGGACGTCCTGCCGCTGTGGATAGCGGAGATGGACGTCCCCCTCGCGGAGCCCATAACCCGGGCCCTGACCGAGGCACTCGCACGCGGTGACACCGGCTACGCGGCCGGCACGGCGTATGCGGAGGCGTTCGACGGCTTCGCGCGGGAGCGCTGGGGCTGGGACGGGGTGGCGGCCGACCGCACCGCGCTCGTGGCCGACGTGATGACGGGCGCCGTCGAAGTACTGAGGCTGGTCACCGGGCCGGGGGACGCCGTGGTGGTGAACTCCCCGGTCTATCCGCCGTTCTACGGGTTCGTCGGGCACATGGACCGCCGGGTCGTCGAGGCCCCGCTGGGCGCCGGGCACCGCATCGACCCGGACGCCCTGGAGGCCGCCTTCCGCGAGGCCACGGCGGGCGGGCGCCGCGCGGCCTTCCTGCTGTGCAGCCCGCACAACCCGACGGGCACCGTGCACACCCGCGACGAGCTGGCGGCGGTGGCGGAGCTGGCGGACGCGTACGGCGTGCGGGTCGTCGCCGACGAGATCCACGCGCCGGTCGTGCTGCCGGGCGCGGAGCACGTGCCGTTCCTGTCCGTCCCCGGGGCGGAGCGCGCATTCGCGCTGCTGTCGGCCTCCAAGGCGTGGAACCTGGCCGGGCTCAAGTCCGCGCTCGCCGTGGCCGGTCCGGCCGCGGCCGCGGAGCTGGCCCGGCTGCCGCTGGTGGTGAGCCACGGGCCGAGCCACTGGGGCGTCATCGCCCACAGCGCCGCCCTGCGGCACGGGGGTGCGTGGCTCGACGGCGTCCTGGCCGGCCTGGACGCGAACCGCAAGCTGCTCGCCGGTCTGCTGGCGGAACACCTGCCGGGGGTGCGGTACCGGCAGCCGGACGGCACCTACCTGGCGTGGCTGGACTGCCGGGACCTCGGCCTGGGGGACGATCCGGCCGCGGCCTTCCTGGAGCGGGGGCGCGTCGCGCTGGCGGACGGCACGCGCTTCGGCACCGGCGGTGCCGGGCACGTCCGCGTCACGCTGGCCACGTCGCCGGAAATCCTCACGGAGGCGGTGCGGAGGATGGCGGCGGCCCTGTGAATTTCTCTGTATTTCCCTTCGGCCGAACGGAGTAAAGCCCGGCCTTTCGGCCTCCTCGCCGTGGATACACTCGCGGCGGCCCGGACAACGGCCACTGGACATTCTGACTGACGAGGAGTGCCGTCATGGCCGAGGTAAAGCTGGCCGCCACCGTGCGCACCGATTTCGGAAAGGGCGCGTCCCGCCGCATCCGCCGCGACAACAGGGTTCCCGCCGTCATCTACGGCCACGGCGCCGACCCGAAGCACGTGGCGCTGGACGGCCATGCGCTGTGGATGGCCCTCAAGACGCCGAACGTCCTCATCAACCTCGACGTCGAGGGAAAGAAAGAACTGGTCATTCCGAAGGAAGTGCAGCGCGACCCGCTCAAGGGTTTTCTCGTCCACGTCGACCTCCTCACGGTGAAGAAGGGCGAGAAGGTCGCCGTCGAGGTGCCCGTCCACACCGAGGGCGATCTGGCGCCCGGTGGCAATGTCCTGGAGCACATCCTCAACGCCCTTCCCGTGGAGGCCGAGGCCACGCACATTCCCGAGGGCTTCACCGTCTCCATCGAGGGCCTGGAGGCCGGCCACACGGTGCGTGCCGGGGACATCAAGTTGCCGCGCGGGGTGTCGCTGGCGGTGGAGGAGGACGCGGCGGTCCTGCAGGTCGTCCTCGCCCAGGTCGAGGCGGAGCCGGAGGAGGAAGCCGAGGAGGGCGAGGAGGGTGCAGCGGCCGAGGCGCCCGCCGAGGAGGAGGCCGCCGCAGAGGGCTGAGCCCATCCGCATCGCGGGGCGGCGTGCATGCCGCCCCGCACGGGGAAAGGCCCGGGCATGACACACGCCGTCCTGCACGCCCTCTCGATCACCGGCTCCATGACGTGGGAGATCACCTGGGCGCTGATCCTGGGCTTCGCCCTGTCCGCCGTCGTCCAGGCGGTGGTGCGGCGCTCCACCGTCGTCTCCGCGCTGGGCGACGACCGACCCCGCACCCTCGCCCTGGCCGCGGGCCTGGGTGCCGCCTCGTCGTCCTGCTCCTACGCGGCGGTGGCGCTGGCCCGTTCGCTGTTCCGCAAGGGTGCGCATTTCACCGCGGCCATGGCGTTCGAGATCGCCTCGACGAACCTGGTCGTCGAACTCGGCATCATTCTGGCCCTGTTGATGGGCTGGCAGTTCACGGCGGCCGAATTCACCGGCGGTCCTGTGATGATCGCGGTGCTGGCGCTGCTCTTCCGCGCATTCCTCCGGGAGGACCTGTTGCGCCGGGCGCGGGAGCAGGCGGGGCGGGGCCTGGCGGGATCGATGGAGGGGCACGCGGCGATGGACATGTCCGTGCAGCGCGAAGGCACCTTCCTGCAAAGGCTGTTGTCGCCGGAGGGTTTCACCTCCACCGCGCACGTCTTCGTGATGGAATGGGCGGCCGTCCTGCGGGACCTGGTCATCGGACTGCTCGTCGCGGGCGCCATCGCGGCCTGGGTCCCGGACTCCTTCTGGCGCGCCTTCTTCTTCGAGGGCCACCCGCTGGCGGCAAAGCTGTGGGGCCCGATCGTCGGCCCGGTGGTGGCGATGGCGTCGTTCGTCTGCTCGATCGGCAATGTGCCGCTGGCGGTGGTGCTGTGGAAGGGCGGCATCAGCTTCGGCGGCGTGGTGTCCTTCATCTTCGCGGACCTGCTGATCCTGCCGATCCTGAACATCTACCGGAAGTACTACGGCGGCAGAATGGCGGCGTTCCTGCTGGTGACGTTCTTCGTGGCGATGGCGGTCGCGGGGTACGCGGTGGAGTGGGGGTTCGGCCTGCTCGGCATCGTGCCCGGGCACGGCGCGGCGAGGGTCCCGATGGCGGGGATCTCCTGGAATTACACGTCGTGGCTCAACGTGGCTTTTCTGGGGCTCGCCTTGGTGCTGGTGGTGCGGTTCTTCCGGACGGGCGGCAGGGAGATGCTGCGGATGATGGGCGGCGGTCCGGGGGCGTAGGAGGCCGCGGAGGGGAGAGTGCGGGCGGCCCGCGCCCCCGGATGCACCGGTGCGGGACCTGGGTGACTCTGGGAGGGGGGCTAGGCAGTGTCTGGTGGCTCTTTGGTGAGGTCGCGGAGCCAGATCATGATGGCGGCGGTGGCCAGGGTGCCGTGGAAGATGTAGTCGCGTTTGT
>NZ_JBSFWU010000211.1:0-4225 GCF_053594995.1 Streptomyces sp. NPDC002536 | reverse complement strand
TGCGCAACCGGCTCTCCACCGCCACGGGCCTGCGCCTGCCGGCCACCCTCGTCTTCGACTACCCCAACCCCACCGCACTCGCCGACCACCTCCTCTCGCAGCTCGTGACCGAAGAGGCCGCCGGACCCGACCTCCTCGCAGAGCTCGAACGGCTGGACTCCGTGCTCGCAGCCGGCGAGCCCGACGCCCGCACCAGGGCCGCCGTCGCCGGCCGCCTGGCGCAGATCCTGGACGCCTGGCGAGGGGCCGAGGCCGAGGAGGACGACGCGGTGGTCGCCGAGCGGATCGAAGCCGCCAGCGCCGACGAGATCTTCGCCTTCATCGACAACGAGCTCGGCCGGAACAGCGACCACTGAGCCCGGCCCCGGCCCTCTTATCCACACGGAAGGTTTCCCCGTCATGCCGAACGACAAAAAGCTCGTTGACTACCTCAAGTGGGTCACGAACGACTTGCACCAGACCCGCCAAAGGCTTCGGGAAGCCGAGTCCGCCAAGCAGGAGCCGATAGCCATCGTCGGGATGTCCTGCCGGCTGCCGGGTGGAGTGCAGTCGCCGGAAGACCTCTGGCGGTTGCTGAGCGAGGGCCGGGACGGCATCTCGGCGTTCCCCACGGACCGTGGCTGGAACCTCGACATGCTCAGTGGTGACGGCGGCGGCAGCAGCGCGACGGTCGAGGGCGGCTTCGTCGACGCGGCCTCGTTCGACGCGGACTTCTTCGGCATCTCGCCCCGCGAAGCCGTGGCGATGGACCCCCAGCAGCGCCTGCTGCTGGAGACCTCCTGGGAGGCGCTGGAGCGGGCCGGCATCGACCCCGTGTCCCTGCGCGGCAGCGACACCGGTGTCTTCGTGGGAACCAGCGGCGTCGACTACATCACCGCGGTGCTGAACTCCCGCGAGGACATCGAGGGTCACGGCAGCACCGGCCTCGCGGGCAGCATCCTGTCCGGGCGGCTGGCGTACAGCTTCGGCCTGGAGGGCCCGGCCCTCACGGTCGACACCGCGTGCTCGTCCTCGCTCGTCTCGCTGCACCTGGCGGCCCACGCGCTGCGGACGCGCGAGTGCTCGCTGGCGCTGGTCGGCGGTGTGACGGTGATGTCGACGCCGATGGGCTTCGCCGGCTTCACCCGGCAGGGCGGACTGGCGTCCAACGGCCGGTGCAAGCCGTTCTCCGACGACGCCGACGGCACCGGATGGTCCGAGGGCGTGGGCATCGTCGTCGTCGAGCGGCTCTCCGACGCCCGCCGCAACGGACACCGGATCCTCGCCGTCGTCCGCGGCTCGGCCGTCAACCAGGACGGCGCGTCCAACGGCCTGATGGCGCCCAACGGCCCGTCCCAGCAGCGGGTGATCCAGCAGGCCCTGGCCAGTGCCGGGCTGACGGCCCCGGAGGTGGACGCGGTCGAGGCCCACGGCACCGGAACGACCCTGGGTGACCCGATCGAGGCCCAGGCGCTGCTGGCCACCTACGGCCAGGGCCGCGACCCCGAACAGCCGCTGCTGCTCGGGTCGGTGAAGTCCAACCTCGGCCATACGCAGGCGGCGGCCGGTGCCGCGGGACTCATCAAGATGGTCCTGGCGCTCCAGCACGGCGTCCTGCCGAAGACGCTGTTCGCGGACACGCCGTCGTCGCACGTGGACTGGTCGGCCGGTGCGGTGGAGCTGCTGACGGAGTCCCAGGAGTGGCCGAAGGCCGACCGGCCGTGGCGGGCGGGCGTGTCGTCGTTCGGGATCAGCGGCACCAACGCCCACGTCATCATCGAGCAGGCACCGGCCGAGGAGCCCGGCGAGCAGGACGGGGACGAGCCGAAGGCCGTACCGTCGGCCGTGCCGTGGCTGGTCTCGGCGCGGTCCGAGGAAGCGCTGGCCGACCGGTTGGAGCAGATCTCGGTGCCGACCGAGGCCTCTCCTCTCGATCTGGGATTCTCGCTGGCCACCTCCCGGGCGCACCTGGAGCACCGCGCCGTCCTGCTGTCCGAGGGCGACGACATCGTCGAGGTCGCGCGCGGGTTCGCCCAGGACACGGCCGGGAACGTCGCGGTGTTGTTCTCGGGTCAGGGTGCGCAGCGGGTGGGGATGGGCCGGGAGTTGTACGGCCGGTTCCCGGTGTTCGCCGAGGCGCTGGATGCGGTGCTGGTGCACTTTGACGGTGAGCTGCGTGAGGTGTTGTTCGCCGACGCTGATGAAGTGCGGCTGAACGAGACGGGGTTCACGCAGCCTGCGCTGTTTGCGGTCGAGGTGGCGCTGTTCCGGCTGGCCGAGTCGTGGGGGATTCGTCCGGATTTCGTTGCCGGGCATTCGATCGGTGAGGTTGCTGCGGCGCATGTGGCCGGGGTGTTCTCGCTGGAGGACGCCTGCACTTTGGTGGCGGCGCGTGCGCGGCTGATGAACGCCCTGCCCGCCGGTGGCGCGATGGTGGCTGTTCAGGCTGCCGAGGCGGAGGTTCGTGGGCGGCTGGTCGACGGTGTGTCGATTGCTGCGGTCAACGGCCCGCAGGCAGTGGTGATTGCCGGTGATGAGGCGGCGGTGCTGCGCGTTGCGGAGGAGCTGGCCGGTGAGGGGCGCAAGACGCAGCGTCTGTCGGTGAGTCATGCGTTCCACTCGTCGCTGATGGAGCCGATGCTGGCGGACTTCCGGCAGGTCGTGGAGGGTCTGTCGTTCAAGGCGCCGGACATCGCGCTGGTGTCGAACGTGACCGGCAAGCTCGCCACTGAAGACCTCGTGTGCTCGGCGGAGTACTGGGTCCGGCATGTGCGGGAGACCGTGCGGTTCGCCGACGGTGTGCGCGCATTGGAGGCCGAAGGCGCGTCGGTCTTCCTGGAGTTGGGTCCGGATGGCGTGCTGACGGCGATGGCCCAGCACAGCCTGGACGGCGCCCCCCTCGCGGTGTCCGCTCTGCGCAAGGACCGCTCCGAGGAGACGGCCCTGCTCACCGCCCTCGCGCGCCTGTACGCGGCCGGCGTCGAGGTCGACTGGGAGGCCTGGTTCGCCGGCACAGGGGCCCGTCGCGTCGATCTGCCGACCTACCCCTTCCAGCACGAGCGTTACTGGCCCCGGCCCGCCGTACTGTCGGGCGACGTCACCGGAGCCGGACTGATGCCGGCCGAGCACCCGTTGCTCGGCGCCATGCTCGCGCTCGCGGATTCCGGCGAGGTGCTGTTCACGGGCAGGCTGTCGGCGCAGACCTCCCCGTGGCTGGCCGACCATGTCCTCGGCGGGAACGTGCTGTTCCCTGCGACCGGTTTCCTGGAGCTGGCGCTGCGCGCCGGCGACCAGGTCGGCTGCGACCGGGTCGAGGAGTTCGCCCTCCTCGCCCCGCTGGTGCTGGAGGAGGACACGGCCACCCGGATCCAGGTGCTGGTCGGCGCCCCTGACGAGGCGGGCGCCCGCGCGATCACCGTGCACTCCTGCCCCGACGGGGCCGTCGACGAGCCGTGGGTGCAGCACGCGCACGGCACGCTGGCCACGGGGGAGCGGATCGGGGACTTCGGCTCCCAGGTCTGGCCGCCGCAGGGCGCGGTGGTCGTCGACATCGAGGACTTCTACGACGGGACCGACTACGGCCCGGCCTTCCAGGGCCTGCGCTCGCTGTGGCGGCGGGACGACGAGGTCTTCGTCGAGGCCGTCCTGCCGGGTGACGTCTCCGGCGAGGCCGGGGCCTTCGGGATCCACCCGGCGCTGCTGGACGCGGTGTTGCAGGCGCACCGGACAACAGGCATCGGCGAGGACGACTTCCTCCTGCCGTTCGCCTGGAAGGGCGTGTCGCTGCACGCCGTCGGCGCCCCGGTCGTCCGCGCCCGCGTCGTGAGGACCGGTGACGACTCGGTGTCCATCACGGCCGTCGACGTCGAGGGCGCACCGGTGCTGTCGGCGGAGGCGCTGGTCCTGCGCCGCCCGTCGGCCACCGGCCCCGTGACGGCTCGGCCCGGCGGCGAGCGCGGCACCGTGCCGTCGGTACCGCGCGGCCCGGTCAAGGGCAGCCGCCGTGCGGCCGCCGGCTCCCCGCTCGACGCCGGGGCCGCAGTGCGGCTCATCCGGCGGCTGACGGAGCTGGCCGGTGACGAGCGGAACGCCTTCGTGCTCGACCTCGTGCGGGGTGAGGCCGCGGCGGTGCTGGGGCACGCCTCGGCCAGGTCGATCGATGTCCGGCGGGAGTTCAACGACCTGGGCTTCGACTCGCTGACGGCCGTCGAGCTGCGCAACCGGCTCTCCACCGCCACGGGCCTGC
>NZ_JBSFWU010000210.1:0-4246 GCF_053594995.1 Streptomyces sp. NPDC002536 | reverse complement strand
GGGTACCTCGACTGCGGGCGCGTCGTGGCTGGTCGCGCAGTTCCCCGCGCCCCTGGCGGGGCGCCTTACGGGGTGCCGGTGCTCAAACCGGCCAGTACGACGTGCGCCAGGCCCGCGGCCCGGGCCGCGGCGTCCGGCGTGCCGCCGTCCGGCGCTCCGCGCTGGACCACTCCGGGCGCAGCAGCGCCGCATCGGGCGCGGCCGCCGCTCCGGCGGCCGCGCGTGCCTGGACCACCGCCAGGGCGGCGGCCAGCTCCTCGGGGGTGGGGTTGCCCCGTACGACCTTGATCACTGCAGCGTCCCTTCCACAGCGTCGGTGTTCACGGCGTCGGTGTTCAGAGCGGAATGTTGCCGTGCTTCTTGGGCGGCAGCGCCTCCCGCTTGTCGCGCAGCGTGCGCAGCCCGCGCACGATGTGCCGGCGGGTGTCCGACGGCATGACCACCGCGTCGACGTAGCCGCGCTCGGCCGCCGCGTACGGGCTCAGCAGCGCGTCCTCGTACTCCGTGACCAGCCGGGCCCGCAGCTCCTCCTGTTCCTCCGGCGTCGTGGCCGCCGCCAGCGAGCGGCGGTGCAGGATGTTGACCGCGCCCTGGGCGCCCATCACGGCGATCTGGGCGGTGGGCCAGGCGAAGTTGAGGTCCGCGCCCAGGTGCTTGGAGCCCATCACGTCGTACGCGCCGCCGAACGCCTTGCGGGTGATGACGGTGATCAGCGGGACCGTGGCCTCCGCGTAGGCGTAGATGAGCTTGGCGCCGCGGCGGATGATGCCGTTGTACTCCTGGTCGGTGCCGGGGAGGAAGCCCGGGACGTCCACGAACGTCAGCACCGGGACGTTGAAGGCGTCGCAGGTGCGCACGAAGCGCGCGGCCTTCTCGCTCGCGTTGATGTCCAGGCAGCCGGCGAACTGCAGCGGCTGGTTGGCGACCACGCCCACCGGGTGGCCCTCCACGCGCCCGAACCCGGTGATGATGTTGGGCGCGAAGAGCGCCTGCGTCTCCAGGAACTCCCCGTCGTCCAGCACGTGTTCGATGACGGTGTGCATGTCGTAGGGCTGGTTCGCCGAGTCCGGGATGATCGTGTCCAGTTCCCGGTCGGCGTCCGAGACCTCCAGGTCCGCCTCCTCGGGGAAGGCGGGCGGCTCGGAGAGGTTGTTGGACGGCAGGTAGGACAGCAGCGCCTTGACGAAGTCGATGGCGTCCTTCTCGTCGCCCGCCATGTGGTGCGCCACGCCGGACGTGGTGTTGTGCGTCCGGGCGCCGCCCAGCTCGTCGAAGCCGACGTCCTCGCCGGTGACGGTCTTGATGACGTCGGGGCCGGTGATGAACATGTGCGAGGTCTTGTCCACCATCACCGTGAAGTCGGTGATCGCGGGCGAGTAGACCGCGCCGCCCGCGCAGGGGCCGACGATCAGGGAGATCTGGGGGATGACTCCGGAGCCGTGCACGTTTCGCCGGAAGATCTCCGCAAACAGGCCGAGCGCCACGACGCCCTCCTGAATACGGGCGCCGCCGCCGTCGTTGATGCCGACGATGGGGCAGCCGGTCTTGAGGGCGAAGTCCATCACCTTGACGATCTTCTCGCCGTAGACCTCGCCCAGCGACCCGCCGAAGACGGTGAAGTCCTGCGAGTACACACAGACGGTGCGGCCGTCGACCGTGCCGTAACCGGTGACCACCCCGTCCCCGTACGGGCGGTTGGCGTCGATGCCGAAGTTGGTCGAGCGGTGCCGGGCGAGCTCGTCCAGCTCCACGAACGAACCCTCGTCCAGCAGCAGGGCGATCCGCTCCCGCGCCGTCAACTTGCCCTTGGCGTGCTGCTTTTCGACCGCCTGCGCGGAACCGGCATGTGTCGCCTCCTCGATCCGGCGCTGCAGGTCCGCGAGCTTCCCCGCGGTCGTGTGGATGTCGGTTCCCTGGGTGTCTGGCTCGGACATCGGGCTGCGGCTCCTGCTCGTCCAGAGGGGTCATGGCGGGTGCTACCGGTTCGTAGCGTATCCGCGCGGATGCACGCTGACAGTGCGGCGTTGGCCACACCGTTCTGCTTCTAAGGTGGCCTGTATGACGCCCCCAGACGCCCCCGGCAGCCGTTGGTCCGACCTGGACCGCCCCCCGCTGAACGCCGCCGCCCTGCGGCGCGCGCTGGTACGTCCCGGCAGACTGTGGACCTCCCTGGACGTGGTCCAGCACACCGGCTCCACCAACACCGACCTCGTCGCCTCCGGCGGTACCGAGGGCGCCGTGCTCGTCGCCGAGGAGCAGTCGGCGGGCCGTGGCCGGCTCGACCGCACCTGGACCGCGCCCGCGCGCTCCGGGCTGTTCTTCTCCGTCCTGCTCACCCCCGGCCCCGCCGTGCCGCCCTCCCGCTGGGGCTGGCTGCCGCTGCTCGCCGGCGTCGCGACCGCCACCGCGCTCTCCCGCGCGGCCGGCGTCGACACGGCCCTGAAGTGGCCCAACGACCTGCTCGTCACGGTCGACGGTGCCGAGCGCAAGGCCGGCGGCATCCTCGCCGAGCGGACCGGTGACAGCGTTGTGGTCGGCATCGGGCTCAACGTCTCGCTGCGCGCCGACGAGCTGCCCGTGCCCGGCGCCGGGTCGCTGGCGCTGGCCGGGGCGCAGGTCCTGGACCGGGACCCGCTGCTGCGGGCCGTGCTGCGCTCGTTCGAGGACTGGTACGGGCAGTGGCGCGCCGCGGGCGGCGACCCCGCGGCCTGCCGGCTGCAGGACGCGTACGCGGCCGGCTGCGCCACCCTCGGCCGCACCGTGCGGGCCGAACTCCCGGGCGGGCGCGAGCTGGTCGGCGAGGCCGTGGCCGTCGACGGGGACGGGCGGCTGGTGCTGGCGACCGCCGACGGGGTGCAGGAGCCGGTCGGCGCCGGCGACATCGTGCACCTGCGCCCCGCGGGTCCGGCGGCTCCGGAGCGGTCGGAAGGGTGAGCTCCGGCGGTCCGGGAAGTGAGCTACGGCACACCTGCCGTATCGTTGTCCCCGGAAACTGGGCGAGCACGATCGGCAGGGCAGTGCGCACGGATCGGACAGGGGGCGGGCGGTGACCGCCGATGAGACGGGTGGCAGTGCTGCGCGCGGGATCGCTCCTCGGGAGATCGAGGAGAACGGTGAGGAGAGCGGCGACCCCCTCGCCCTCCGGCTGGAGGCGCTGATCCTCGGCGCCGAGCGCCGCTACACCCCCTTCCAGGCGGCCCGCGCCGCCGGCGTCTCCATGGACCTGGCCTCCCGCTTCTGGCGCGCGATGGGCTTCGCGGACATCGGCCAGGCCAAGGCGCTGACCGAGGCGGACGTGCTCGCACTGCGCCGGCTCGCCGGTCTCGTCGAGGCGGGGCTGCTGAGCGAGCCCATGGCCGTCCAGGTCGCCCGCTCCACCGGACAGACCACGGCCCGGCTCGCCGACTGGCAGATCGACTCCTTCCTGGAGGGCCTGACCGAGCCTCAGGAGGGCATGACCCGGACGGAGATCACGTATCCGCTCGTCGAGCTGCTCCTCCCCGAGCTGGAGGAGTTCCTCGTCTACGTCTGGCGGCGGCAGCTGGCCGCCGCCACCGGGCGCGTCGTCCAGGCGCAGGACGACGCGGAGATGGTCGACCGGCGGCTGGCCGTCGGCTTCGCCGACCTCGTCGGCTTCACGCGGCTGACCCGCCGGCTGGAGGAGGAGGAACTCGGCGAACTGGTCGAGGCCTTCGAGACCACCGCGGCCGACCTGGTGGCCGCGCACGGCGGCCGCCTCATCAAGACGCTGGGCGACGAGGTGCTGTACGCGGCCGACGACGCCGGAACGGCCGCGGAGATCGGCCTGCGGCTGATCGAGACCCTCACGAACGACGAGACGATGCCGGAGCTGCGCGTCGGCATGGCCTTCGGGACGGTCACGACGCGGATGGGCGACGTCTTCGGCACGACGGTGAACCTGGCGAGCCGGCTCACGTCGATAGCGCCGAAGGACGCCGTGCTCGTCGACGGGGCGTTCGCCGAGGAGCTCGCGCGGAGCGGTGATGCGGCGAAGCCGGGCGAGGACGGGGGCGGGGAGCACCGCTTCGCGCTGCAGCCGATGTGGCAGCGGCCGGTGCGGGGGCTGGGCGTGGTCGAACCGTGGCTCCTGAGCCGGAGGGGCGACTGAGGCGGTTCGGCACCGCCGGGCCGGGCGTTCGGGCGCCCCGTCAGGGGCGCGGGGAACTGCGCGCTCAGCCACCGACGGCCTGCAGCCGACGCACTACCCAGAGGTCCGGGGCGAAGC
>NZ_JBSFWU010000209.1:0-4266 GCF_053594995.1 Streptomyces sp. NPDC002536 | reverse complement strand
CGGAGAAGCCCGGCACGTTGACCACCTCGGCGCGCACCGGTACGTACTCGCCGAACATCTTGAGCGTCCGCGCGCCGTCGACCAGGTCCCGGGCCCGGGTGCCGCGGGCGGCGAACCCCACGACGATCACGGTGTTGCGGGAGCCCGGCAGCAGGCGCCGCAGGTGGTGCAGGATGCGGCCGCCGGTGGCCATGCCGGAGGCGGAGACGATGACGCAGGGCTCCCGGACGGCGTTGATCTCGATCGACTCGGCCGCCGAGCGGGCGGCCGAGAACGGCGCCGGGTCCAGGACCGAGGCCCCGGCCGCCAGTACCTCCGGGCGGATGCCGGGCGCCTGCCGGGTCAGCGCCTCCTCGTAGACGCGCAGCGCCGCGAGCGCCATGGGGCTGTCCACGTGGATGGGCACGTCCGGCGGCAGCTGCCCGGTGCTGCGCAGCCGGGCCAGCTCGTTGAGGACCACCTCGGTGCGGTCCACCGCGAAGGACGGGATCACCACCAGCCCGCCGCGCCGGAGCGTGCGGTGCAGGGCGTCGGCGAAGACCGTGCGGCTGGTGTCCGTGTCGTGCTGCCGGTTGCCGTAGGTGGACTCGAGCAGCAGGACGTCGGCGCCGGTGAAGGGGTCCGGCGGGCGCAGCAGCGGGTGGACGGGCCTGCCGAGGTCGCCGCTGCAGGCCAGCGTGTGCCCGTCCTCCAGCGTGAGGTGGACCCAGGCCGAGCCGAGGATGTGCCCGGCGTGGTGCAGCCGCAGCCGGGTGTCCCGGGCGATGTCGGCGTCCTTTCCGGCCGGCAGCGGCCGGAACAGCTGCATGGCTCGGTCGACGTCGGCCTCCTCGTAGAGGGGCTCGGCGGGGCGGTGCTTGGAGTGGCCGTGGCGGTTGCTGTGCTCGGCCTGCTCCTGCTGCAGCCGGGCGCTGTCGCGCAGCACGATCTCGGCGAGCCGGGCCGTGTACGGGGTGCAGTGGACGTCGCCGCGGAAGCCCTGGCGCACCAGCCGGGGGAGGTAGCCGCAGTGGTCGACGTGGGCGTGGGTGAGCACGACGGCGTGGATGTCGGCGGCCTCCGCGGGGAGGCGGCGCCAGTTCAGCCGGCGCAGGTCCGCCAGGCCCTGGAAGAGCCCGCAGTCCACCATGAGCCGCACATGATCGGTCTCGATCATGAACTTGCTCCCCGTGACGGTGCCGACACCGCCCAGGAACGTCAGCAGGCCGGGTCGGGCCGCCGGCCCGGCATCCGCGGCCATGTCGCGTGCACCTCCGGGAGGCAGGCCTGGACGGGAAGGCCCATCCACTTCTCGCGGATCCTGATTGCGCGGTGCACGGTCTTTCTCCGCTTCCCCGCGTCTCTCACAGGGGCCTTCCCGTCACTTCCAGCACACCACGTAACGGCGCTTCCCGCCAGGCCCTGGGCGTCCCCGCCGAGGAATCACTCCGCGCGGCCCGGCTCCGTCCCGCACTGGAGGAGCCGGGGCGAGACCTCGAACCCGTGACGGGAGTACGCCGCAACCGCCCGGTCGCTGGAGTGCACCGTCACCCGTTCCAGGCCCAGATCGCGCGCCCACGACAGGACCGCCTCGATCAGCTCCCCGCCCAGGCCGCGGTCGCGTGCGTCCGGCACCACGTACACGCACTGCACGTCACCCGAGGCCCGCTCGAACGTACGCGGATGCGGGACGCGTCGGGTGGTCGCCAGCCACGCCATGCCGATGACCTCCTCGCCGCGGAGCAGCACCATGCACCGGTGCGAGGACTCGTTCTCCCTGGCCCAGGCCGTGAACCGTGGCACGAACTCCTCCAGCGCGGTCTCGGGCGTTCCGTGCATCTCTTGCACCCAGCGCCAGCGCAGCTCGGCGACGGCAGCCAACTCACCTGGCCGGACAGGGCGGATCGCTATGTCATCCATGGCCTCATTCTTGAACAGGTTCTTGAACAGGCCTGCTAAATTTCCTACATGGCTGTTCGAACCGCTCGGGGGAGCGGGGACGAATCGTTCATCCAGGCCGCCCGCCGTGCGCAACTGGTGCAGTGTGCTACCGAGTTGATTGCCGAGGTGGGGCTGGCGCGGGCGTCGACGGTGCGTATCGCCGAGCGTGCCGGGGTCAGCCGTGGTGTGTTCACCTATCACTTCCGCGACCGGGCTGAGCTGATCGAGCAGGTGGTGCAGTCGGTGTACGACACCGGCGCCGAGTTCCTGCTGCCCCGGATGCGGGAGGCGAGGACTCCGCGCGACATGCTGCTGGCCTTCATCGGCGGCAGCGTCGAGTTGTACGCCGCCCACCCCGTCCGGATGACCGCCCTGACCGAGATCTACTCGGACAAGGACGGCGTGCCCCGGCCGCGTCACGACCGGCACACCCGGGAAATGGCCGATCTGGCGGCCGTCATGCGTGCCGGTCAAGCGCAGGGCCAGTTCCGGGAGTTCGACGTCGACATCATGTGCGCGACCGTCCGCGGCGCGCTGGACGGGGCATTGGCGCACATCGCGGGCGGCGGGTCCGTCGAGCCGTACGCGTCCGAACTGCGGGCCACCTTCGATGCCGCAACCACCGCAGGAGCAACAAAGGGGGAGTCGTGAAGTTACGCACGCTCGTCGCCGCCTTCGCCGCGGCACTGGTCGCACTGCCCGCCTCGGTCGGCGCCCAGGCGGCCGCAGCCCCGGCCGCGCCGCTCATCGTGCGCG
Organism: Streptomyces sp. NPDC002536; assembly: GCF_053594995.1. Classification (NCBI taxonomy): domain Bacteria; kingdom Bacillati; phylum Actinomycetota; class Actinomycetes; order Kitasatosporales; family Streptomycetaceae; genus Streptomyces; species Streptomyces sp. NPDC002536. The sequence goes on along the minus strand of NZ_JBSFWU010000209.1, from coordinate 1,590 downwards.
TGGACACCGGGCAACTGCACGGCGACGCGACCGCGACCACCCGGCGCTTCTTCGGCGTGCCCTACGCGAAACCGCCCGTCGGCGCGCTGCGGTGGGCGGCGCCGCAGCCCGCGACCTCGTGGCCCGGCGTCCGGGAGGCCACCCGGCCCGGCAACCGGTGTGCGCAGACGGCCGCCGGGCCGGGGCAGCCCGCTTCGACGGACGAGGACTGTCTGTTCGTCAACGTCACCACACCGCGCCGGCAGGCGCCGGGTGCCAGGCTGCCCGTCATGGTGTGGTGGCACGGCGGCGGCTACACCGGCGGCGCCGGCAGCGACTACGGCGCCGACCGGCTCGCGGACCAGGGCAACGTCATCGTGGTGACGCTCAACTACCGGCTCGGCATCTTCGGTTACTTCGGCCTGCCCGGCCTGCCCGGATCCGGCAACTTCGGGCTGGAGGACCAGATCGCCGGCCTGCGGTGGGCCAAGCGCAACGCCACCGCGTTCGGCGGCGATCCGCACAGCATCACCGTCTTCGGCGAGTCGGCGGGCGGCATGTCGGCCTGCGCGCTGCTGACCTCGCCGCAGGCGCGGGGCCTGGTCGACAAGGCGATCGTCTCGTCCGGGTCGTGCCTGCTGGACTGGCCGGCCGGCGGAGTGTTCCCGGGTGTGCCGGAGGAGACGCCGTACACCTCGCTGTCGCAGGACCGGGCGGACGGTGTCGCAGCCGCCCGCAGCAGCGGATGCCGCACGGACGTACTGGCCTGCATGCGGGCCAAGTCGGCCGCCGACCTGCTGCCGCACACCGCGGACTTCTCCGACCATCTGGCCTATGGCACCCCGGAGTTGCCGCTGAACCCGGCGACGGCACTGCGGAAGGGACACTTCGTCCACGTCCCGGTGATCTCCGGGGGCAACCGGGACGAGGCGCGCTCGTACGTGGGCGGCGCCGTGCGGGCCGACCCGACGCTGATCACCGCCACGACCTATCCGGCCCTGCTGCGCACCGCCTTCGGGGCCGCCGCGGACCGGGTGGCGGCCGGGTATCCGCTGTCGCGGTACGGGTCGGCGCCGCTGGCATGGGCCACCGTCGTCACCGACGCGTCGTGGGCGTGCCAGACGGCGGCCGCCGACCGGGAGCTGGCCGCACACACCACCGTGTACCCGTACGAGTTCGCCGACCCCGACGCCCCCGACGTCAACAGGACCGACGTGCCGGGGCTGCCCCAGGGAGCCGCGCACGCCACCGACCTGCCGTCGCTGTTCGACCTCGGCGGCCACTACCTGATGAGGACGAAGGCGCAGCAGGCGATGGCGGCGACGATGGTCGGGTACTGGAGCACGTTCGCCCGCACCGGCAACCCGAACCATGCAGGGGCGCCGACATGGGATGCCGGGACGGTCCGGGGCACCGGGCAGATGCAGTTCGTGCCGGGCCACGTCCGGGAGGCGGACGTGGCTGCACAGCACCGGTGCGGATTCTGGGCGGCCGTACGGTAGTTCAGCTGTCCCAGGTCCAGTCGGCGACCTCCGGCAGGTCCGTCCCGTGCTCCCGGATCCAGGCGTGGTGGCGGTTGCGCGTGTCCTCCATGGCCTGCCGCACCGCGGC
>NZ_JBSFWU010000208.1:0-4385 GCF_053594995.1 Streptomyces sp. NPDC002536 | reverse complement strand
TTATGTTTTGTGTTATTCTTAGAACACCAGGGTGGGTGGGGGGGCGCAGCCCCGGGTACCTCGACTGCGGGAGCGTCGTGGCTGATCGCGCAGTTCCCCGCGCCCCTTACGGGGCGGGGGCGGTGCACGCGGCGTGCGCCTGAGCATGCCCATGCCTATTGCGCGGGTTGACGCCATGCATACCTATGGCATGCTGGGCAGCGAAAGGTGCCGTGCAGGCCCGCGCTTCTGCGCGGCTTTTCTGTGCACTCCGCGGCGTACGCGCCGTGCGGCACCGACGCTGTCCGTACGAGCGAGGAGGTGATCGGGATGACCAGTCGGAGTCCCGAGGGAAGTCCTCGCTGCAGCGTACCTTCGTGCTGATCACTGTCCGATCACTGTCTGACTGATCGCATCTCGCTGTTCAGCGCTGTCGCGCGCATTTCCCCTCTCCGAGAATTCCTGAACGGCCGCCACCGGCATCGTCCCCGGGCACTTCGTCCTGCCCGCGCCGGGACCTTCGGCCTGTCATACATCCGCTCACTGTCCGTGCCACGGTCGTCGACCGGCCGCGCCGTCGTGCCATGCCTCGCCATGCCCCGCGGTGCCGCCCCGCCATGCCGTCGTGCCCGGAGAGAGGTTCCGCCATGACCAACACCGTCCTCACCCCCCAGAAGCTCGCACCGCCGGGCCGCGGCCGCCGTGACCGCAGGACCGCCGAGCTGGAGGCGCGCACCCGCGCCGTCGGCGAGCGCCTCGTGCGCTTCAGCTCCATGCCCGCGCCGCAGGTGCTGCGCGACACCGACGCCACCACGCACGGCCTCCGGCAGGACGAGGCCGCCGAGCGCCTGGAGCGCTTCGGCGCCAACGCCGTCGCCCAGGAGCGCGCCCCGCGCTTCCCCGCCCAGCTGGCCAAGGCCTTCTGGAACCCGTTCATCCTCGTCCTCGTCGCCCTCGACGCCGTCATGCTCTGGCAGTGGCTGCAGGTCGCCGACGAGGAGCCCTTCGACCCGGGCATCGCCATCCTCGCGACGATGGTGCTGGTCAGCGGACTGCTGCGGTTCTGGCAGGAGTTCCGCTCGGGCCGCTCCGCCGCCGCCCTGCGGGCGCTGGTCACCACGACCACCGCCGTGCAGCGCCGCGCCGGCCGTGCCACCGAGCCGCTGACCGTCGAGGTCCCGATGGAGCAGGTCGTCCCCGGCGACATCGTGCGCCTCGCGGCCGGCGACCTCGTCCCGGCCGACCTGCGGCTGCTCACGGCCAAGGACCTCATGGTCGGCCAGGCCGCACTGTCCGGCGAGTCCCTCCCGGTCGCCAAGGCCGACACCAGGACGCGCGACTACGGGCAGCACGCCACCACCGACCCGGTCGAGGCCGACAACCTGTGCCTGATGGGCACGTCGGTCACCTCCGGCACGGCCACCGGCGTCGTCGTCGCCACCGGCGCGGACACCTACTTCGGCTCGATGGCCGGCTCGCTCGTCGGCGAGCGCCCGCAGACCAGCTTCGACACCGGGGTGAAGAAGGTCAGCTTCCTGCTGATCCGCTTCATGCTCGTCATGGTCCCCGTCGTCCTCGCGATCAACGGGTTCACCAAGGGCGACTGGGCCGAGGCCTTCACCTTCGCGGTCGCCGTCGCGGTCGGGCTCACACCCGAGATGCTGCCGATGGTGGTCACCACCAACCTCGCGCGCGGCGCCGTCGCCATGGCCAAGCGCAAGGTCGTCGTCAAGCGCCTCAACGCCATCCAGAACCTCGGCGCCATGGACGTGCTGTGCACGGACAAGACCGGCACGCTCACCGAGGACCGCATCGTCCTGGACCGCTACCTGGACGTCCACGGCCAGGAGGACATGGAGGTCCTGGAGTACGCCTACCTCAACAGCCACTTCCAGACCGGGCTGCGCAACCTGATGGACCAGGCGGTCATCGACCGGGTGCTCGAGGCCGAGGAGGTTGTCGTCGACGCGCGCTTCACGATGGTCGACGAGATCCCCTTCGACTTCGCCCGCCGGCGGATGTCCGTGGTGCTCAGCCGCAACGACCTCGCCGGGCCCGCCGCCGAGCACGTGATCATCACCAAGGGCGCCGTCGAGGAAGTCCTCGCGCTGTGCACCCACATGACCGACGACGGCCGGAGGATCGAGCTCACCGACGAGCTGCGCCGCACGGTCACCCGCACCGCCGAGGACCACAACCGGCAGGGCCTGCGCGTGCTGGCCGTCGCCACCCGCACGCTGCCCGCCGAGAGCGAGACCTACACCGTTGCGGACGAGGCCGGGCTGACGCTCATCGGCTTCCTCGCCTTCCTCGACCCGCCGAAGCAGGACGCCGCCGAGGCGCTGCGCGCGCTGGCCGACAACGGCATCGCCGTCAAGGTCGTCACCGGCGACAACGAGCTCGTCGCCGCCCGCGTCTGCGCGGACGTCGGCATCGACGTCGGCGAGGTCGTGACCGGCTCCGTCATCGACACCCTCGACGAGGCCGGACTGCGCCGACTGGTCCGCGGCACCACGGTGTTCGCCAAGACCAACCCGGTGCAGAAGGCCCGCATCGTGCGCGCCCTGCAGGCCGAGGGCCACACGGTCGGCTTCCTCGGCGACGGCATCAACGACGCCGCGGCGCTGCGCGAGTCCGACGTCGGCATCTCCGTCGACACGGCCGTCGACATCGCCAAGGAGTCCGCGGACATCATCCTGCTGGAGAAGGACCTCACCGTCCTGGAGCAGGGCGTGCTGCAGGGGCGCCAGACCTTCGGCAACACCATCAAGTACATCAAGATGACGGCCTCCTCGAACTTCGGGAACGTCTTCTCGGTGCTGATCGCCTCCGCCTTCATCCCGTTCCAGCCGATGCTGGCCATGCAGCTGCTCGTGCAGAACCTCGCGTACGACATCTCGCAGCTGGCCACCCCCTGGGACCGGATGGACAAGGAGTACCTGCGCAAGCCCCGCACGTGGGACGCCAAGGGCATCGGCCGCTTCATGCTCGTCATGGGACCGACCAGCTCCGTCTTCGACATCAGCACCTTCCTGCTGATGTGGCACGTCTTCGGGGCCGACAGCGAGGCGCACCAGTCGCTCTTCCAGTCCGGCTGGTTCGTCGAGGGCCTGCTGACCCAGACCCTGGTCGTGCACATGCTGCGCACCCGCAAGGTCCCGTTCCTGCAGTCGCGCGCCACCGCGCCCGTGCTGCTGATGACCGCGCTGGTCATGGCCGTCGGCGTCGTGCTGCCGTTCTCGCCGATCGCCTCGGCGCTCGGCATGCAGGCCCTGCCGATGAGCTACTTCCCGTGGCTGGTCGGCACCCTGGTCGCGTACTGCCTGCTGACACAGGGTGTTAAGACCTGGTACATCCGCCGGTTCAACAGCTGGCTGTGACGCGCCGATAGAGATCAGGGCGAGAACGAGGAAAGAACGAGGGTGGATCGTGGTCGTGATCAATGAGTGGCACATGGCCGCCAACATCGGAGCCGGTCTGGGCTTCGGCGCGGTCATCGGGCTGGAGCGCCAGTGGCGGGCCCGGATGGCGGGCCTGCGGACCAATGCGCTCGTCGCGGCCGGATCCGCGCTGTTCGTCCTGCTCTCGCAGTACGGCTTCGTGGCGGCGACGAGCAGCACGGGATACGACGGTTCGCGCGTCGCCGCACAGATCGTCTCCGGCATCGGTTTCCTGGGCGCGGGCGTCATCATGCGCGACGGGCTGAGCGTGCGCGGCCTGAACACGGCCGCCACGCTGTGGTGTTCGGCCGCGGTCGGCGCCCTGGCCGGGACCGGGCTGTACGTGGTCGCCGGGCTGGGCACGCTGGGCGTGGTCGGCGCCAACACCCTGCTGCGGCCGCTGGCGCGCGGCCTGGACCGCGGGACGCGCGGCGGCGCCGGGGCCGAAGTGGCCACCGACTACCTCTTCGAGGTGGTCTGCACCGAGCCCGAGGAGGCGCACGTGCGCACCCTCGTCGTCCAGGCCGTCGCCCGGCCCGGCTTCCTGCTGCGCTCGGTGCGCAGCCAGGACGCGGAGACGGCGGGCAAGGTGATCGTCTCGGCCGAGCTCACCACCGAACGCCGCGACGACAGCCTCCTGGAGGAGGCCGTCAGCCGGCTGTCGCTGGAGCCTGCGGTCTCGGCCGTGAGCTGGACGGTGCTGCACGCGCCCGACGACGGCTCGGACGACTCCGATGACGACTACCCGGCGGGCCGGGCCCGGCGCCGGGTGCGGAACCTTTTCACCGGGCGGTGGTCGTAGCGCCCCGAAGGGGCGCGGGGAACTGCGCGATCAGCTACTGCCGGCCTGCAGCCGACGCACCACCCTGGGACTTTGACTGCGGGAGCGTCGTGGCTTGTCGCGCAGTTCCCCGCGCCCCTTAAGGGGCGCGGGGGGTGGGCGGGGAAACGCGGGGGGCGAGAGGG
>NZ_JBSFWU010000207.1:0-4479 GCF_053594995.1 Streptomyces sp. NPDC002536 | reverse complement strand
GCCCAGTGGCAAGAGGCGGTATTTCTCGCAGCACTCGGCGCAAGCGTAGATCTTCCTGGCCACTTGGTCGCCCTCGATGACGTCGATCGGTGCGGTCCCGGCGCACGTACCGCAACCGGTCGTGCAGCCGGTGCTCGCGGCCCTGCCAGAACTCGACCGTCTCCGCGGTCACCCGGAAGCCGCCCCATTGCGGCGGCACCGGCACCTCCTCGCCCTCGGCCCAGCGGGCGGCGGCGCGTTCGTAGGCCTCGTCGATCTCGGCGCGCGAGGCGGCCACCGTCGACTGGGCGCTGGCCCAGGCGCCGATCTGCGAACCGTGCGGCCGGGAGCGGAAGTACGCGGCCGTCTCCTCCGGCGCCACCCGGGCGGCGGTACCGGTCACGATGACCTGGCGGGCCATCGGGTGCCAGGGGAAGAGCAGGGAGACGTGGGCGTTCTCCGCGATCTCCCGGGCCTTGCGGGAGCCGTAGTTGGTGTAGAAGACGAAGCCGCGGCCGTCGTAGGCCTTGAGCAGGACCGTCCGGGAGCTGGGCCGCCCGGCGGCGTCCGCCGTGGAGACGATCATGGCGTTGGGCTCGTGCAGCCCGCTCGCGGCGGTCTGCGCGAACCAGCGGCCGAACTGCTCGTACGGGTCGGTGGCCAGGTCCTCCTCCGCGAGGCCGGTGGACTGGTACTGCGCGCGCATGGCGGCGGGATCGAGATCATCGGCGTGGGACACGGGCTCATCCTGCCGGACGGGCGGAGGCCGGGGAAGGCGGAGGGGGCGCTGAGCATGCCCCGTGCCGCCCGTTCCAAACCTCCGGGTGCGGGAAAGGGGCGTGTGCCGGACATCACCTTCCCCCGCGCGCGGCGAGCGCGCAGAATCACGCAGTGGACAGCTGGGCCACATCCGCCCCACCGGCTGTCGATTCCTGCCCGGAGCGGAGCAGGCCTTCTGCGGAGGCCGGGTGAAGAACCGGGTGAAGTACAGCTGCACGGGGCATGACCGGGTTGACCGAAACGGACCGCGAGCCGCGCCACGCAGCCGCGTATCCCGCTCGGCGCCGCCAGAAGCAGACCGCAGCAGACATTCTTTGACCATCGGCCGGAGATCCCGCCGGACGGTCAGCAGTCGCTTGTCGAACACATCATGAGGAGCCGCCTGATGTCCGACTTCGTACCCGGACTAGAGGGAGTCGTCGCGTTCGAAACAGAGATCGCCGAACCCGACAAGGAAGGCGGCTCGCTCCGCTACCGAGGCGTCGACATCGAGGACTTGGTCGGCCATGTGTCCTTCGGGAACGTCTGGGGCCTGCTGGTCGACGGCTCCTTCAACCCGGGACTGCCGCCGGCCGAGCCCTTCCCCATCCCGGTCCACTCGGGTGACATCCGGGTCGACGTGCAGTCGGCGCTCGCGATGCTCGCACCCGTGTGGGGCCTCAAACCGCTGCTGGACATCGACGAGACCACCGCCCGCGACAACCTCGCCCGGGCGGCCGTCATGGCCCTGTCGTACGTCGCCCAGTCGGCCCGCGGCCAGGGACTGCCGATGGTGCCGCAGCGCGAGATCGACAAGGCGGACACCGTGGTCGAGCGCTTCATGAAGCGCTGGCGCGGCGAGCCCGACCCGCGGCACGTCAAGGCCGTCGACGCGTACTGGACCTCGGCCGCCGAGCACGGCATGAACGCCTCCACCTTCACCGCCCGCGTCATCGCCTCGACGGGCGCGGACGTGGCGGCCGCGCTGTCCGGCGCGGTCGGCGCCATGTCCGGCCCGCTGCACGGCGGGGCGCCCTCCCGCGTCCTCGGCATGATCGAGGAGATCGAGCGCACCGGCGACGCCGAGGCCTACGTCAAGGCCGCTCTGGACAAGGGCGAGCGCCTGATGGGCTTCGGCCACCGCGTCTACCGCGCCGAGGACCCCCGCGCCCGCGTCCTGCGCCGCACGGCCAAGGAGCTGGCCGCCCCGCGGTTCGAGATCGCGGAGGCACTGGAGAAGGCGGCGCTGGAGGAGCTGCACAACCGCCGCCCGGACCGGGTCCTGGCCACCAACGTGGAGTTCTGGGCGGCCATCGTCCTGGACTTCGCGGAGGTCCCGGCGCACATGTTCACCTCGATGTTCACCTGCGCCCGCACGGCGGGCTGGAGCGCGCACATCCTGGAGCAGAAGCGCACGGGCCGCCTCGTGCGCCCCACCGCGCGCTACGTGGGCCCCGGGCCGCGCAACCCGCGCGAGATCGAGGGCTACGCCGACATCGCGGGCTGAACGGACTGAACAGGCTGAGCAGGTGGTGCGGGGCGCGGCAACAGCGCCCCGCACACGGGCTCAGTGGTGTCCGTAGTGCGTGCCCGCCAGCCGGCGCAGGAAGCCGTCCGGGCCGGTGACGGTCACGTCGTAACGGCCTGAGGCGGTCGGCCAGTTCACCGGGTGCGAGCCCTGCACCGTCACCGTCCGGCGCGTCCCGCCCGAGCCGTTCGGCGTGAACGTGAAGGCCGCCGAGTCGGCGTGGGTGACCTTGAGGGCGAGGCCGGAGCGGCCCGGCGTGCCGGTCACCTCGGTGGCGTGGGCGGCCGTCGTGCCCTTGAAGCGGCGTACGAAGCCGTCCGCGCCGTAGACCGTGAAGTCGTACGCGCCGCCGGTCGCCGACGTGTCCCAGACGTACTCCGCGCTACCGCCCGGTGCGACCGTGAACGGCGTTCCGGCGAAGGGCAGATGAGCGTTCGGGAAGACCGTGAAGTGGAAGGCCACGCTGCCCGCGTTGTGCAGGGTGCACACTGCCTTGCCGCTCTGTGCGTCCACGCTCACCGTCGCGTCCGGTGCGTACGGCAGCGCGCGGAACGGGCGGGTGCCCGGCTCCTGGACCGGGGTCGTCTGGTGCCCACTGGCCGGCAGCTTCACCGGCGGCAGTTTGGCGCCCTGGTCGGCCTTGCGGACGAGTTCCTTGGTGTCGGGCAGGGACGGTACGGAGTAGTCCGGCCGGGAGAAGTCGAAGCAGCTCGTCAGGTCGCCGCACACCGCGCGCCGCCAGGCGCTGATGTTGGGCTCGTCCACGCCCGTCACCTGCTCCAGGAAGCGCAGCACGGAGGTGTGGTCGAAGACCTGCGAGTTGGTCCAGCCGCCGCGCGACCAGGGGGAGATCACCCACAGCGGGACCCGGTTGCCCAGACCGATCGGCTGGCCGTTCACGAACTCGTCCGGCGTGCCGGCGGGCGGGAAGGGCGGTACGACGTGGTCGAAGTAGCCGTCGTTCTCGTCGTACATGACCAGGAAGACGGTGTGCTTCCAGACCTCGGGGTTCGAGAAGAGCGACTGGAGGGCCGTGTTGACGTAGTCGGCGCCGTAGTCCGGGCTGGCGGAGGGGTGTTCGGAGAAGAGGTACGGGGCGACCAGCCAGGAGACGGTGGGCAGCGTGCCGTCCTTGCAGTGCTGGTCGAAGGCCGTCAGGTCGAACTTCGTCATCGCGTTGACGTACCGCGGGTCGTCCTGCGGGAAGTCGTGGAACTGGCGGAAGTAGGAGAGGGCGTTGTCGTCGTAGTCGCCGTAGCGGTCGTCCTTGCCGGGGTTGTGATAGACGCGCCAGCTGACGCCGGCCTGCTGGAGCCGCTCCGCGTAGGTGGTCCAGTCGGCGACCGGGTTGTCGGTGACGACGCTGTTGTCGGTGAACGGGCCTGTCGTGCCGTCCGTGCCGGGGCCGGGCGTGCCCGTCCACAGGTAGAGGCGGTTGGGGTCGGTGGGGCCGGCCATGGAGCAGAAGTAGTGGTCGGCGACGGTGAACGCGTCGGCGAGGGCGTACTGGTACGGGATGTCCTCGCGCGTGAAGTAGCCCATGCAGCGCTCGCCCTTGGCGGAGACCCACTTGTTCATCGCGCCGTGGTTGATGGCGTTGTGGCCGGTCGTCCAGTCGTGCGGCAGCCCGTCGGCGTTCTGCGCGTTGAAGCGGGTGGTGTCCATGCGGTACGGGAGGAGATAGCCGCCGTCCGCCCTCCGGGCGGGGTCGGGCTGGCGGAGGACGGTGTTGCCGTCGGGGAAGACGAGGCCCTGGCGGTCGTCGAAGCCGCGGACGCCGTGGAGGGTGCCGAGGTAGTGGTCGAAGCTGCGGTTCTCCTGCATCAGGATGACCACGTGTTTGACGTCTCCGGCGTCGGAGGGGGTGCCGGGCCCGGCCGCCGGGGCGGCCTGGGCGGCCGCTGCAGCCGGGCCCACCGCGGCGGCGGTTGCGGCTGCCGCCGACGTGGCGACGAAGGTGCGGCGCGTGATGGGGGACATGCGGCTCCTCGGGTCGGTGTTCGAACCGGCCCGCACGGTAGTCGCGGTGCGGGGGCAAGGGAACGGACGGGAGGTGGCCGTGAGGCGACCGTCAGGCGAAGTGGTGTTCGAGGCCCCAGCCCCGCCCTTTCACCGTTTCTTGGGGGGCAAGCCCCCCAAACCCCCCGCTTCGGGGGCTGCGCCCCGAAGGGGCGCGGGGAACTGCGCGACCAGCCACGACGCGCCCGCAGTCG
>NZ_JBSFWU010000206.1:0-4530 GCF_053594995.1 Streptomyces sp. NPDC002536 | reverse complement strand
CGGAGGAGACGCCCGGGACGCGCTTCTTGTAGGCCACGCGCGTCCCGTCGGGCGAGAGGGAAGGGCACTCCACGTTCGTGTGCAGGGTGCGCAGCGTGCGGGTGCGGCGGTCCCCGCTCACCAGGTGCGTGCGGCCGCCGGTGGCGACGGTGGCGTAGAAACGGTCGTCGTCGGCGAACGTGACGCCCCAGACGTTGAGGTCCGGTGCCTTGCGCGGACGGTCGTCCACCAGGATGCGGTAGTCCTCCAGGTTGCGGTCCAGCGTGCCGGTGCGCAGGTCGAGGACCGAGGTGCGGGTGGAGAAGGCGGTGCCCGCGTAGGAGTCGCCGCTGACGAAGACGGTCCAGGCCACCGCACGCCCGTCGGGTGCCACCCGGGCCCGGGTGGGGATGCCCGCAAGGTCGTAGCGGTGCAGCTCGTGCAGCCGTGCGTCGAGCACGACCGCACGGTAGGTGTCGCGCAGCTTGCCGTGCACGGCCTGGAGACAGATGCCGGTTCCCGACGCCGTGTGGAAACGCAGGCACTTGACGCCGGAGGCGGTGCGCGGGCCGTCGGGTCTGCCGACGGGCACCGAGACGATCTCGTCGCGGTGCGGCCCCCAGGCCATGTTGCGGAAAACCTCGCGTCCGGGCGTGTCCAGGACGACCTCACCGGTGTGCACCGGAGGGCCGCCCGCCTGTGTACGGTCCTTCTCCGCGGCCCGGCCGGCGGCGTGCAGAGTGGCGCCTATGGCGACGCCGCCCAGGAGCAGTACGGCGGCGAACAGGATGACAAGGCGCTTCGTGCGGTTCAACGGGCGGACTCCGGCGGGGTGTCGGGGGGCGGGGTGCGCAGCAGCAGGGCGCTCACGGCGGCCGAGACGGCGAGTCCTGCGGCTGCTGCTCCCAGGGCGGTGCGGTCGCCCCAGGCCGTCCATGCCGCTCCGAAGGAGACGGAGCACACGAAGCGGGCGGCGGCCTGACCGGTCTGCACCACGGCCAGCCCGCTGCCGCGGACCGCCTCCGGTACGGCGTCGGCGGTCGCCGCGGCGAGCACGCCGTCGGTGGCCGCGTAGAAGCTGCCGTGCAACGCGAGCACCGGACAGACGAGAGCGACCGGACCGCCGGCCGGTGCGACGAGGACTCCGTATGCCGCCAACAGTGCGAGATGGCCGCAGAGGAACAGCCGCCTCCGGCCGAAACGATCGGCGATCGCACCGAACGGCACGGCCAGCAGGAGGAATGCTCCGGCAGTGCCCAGCGGCAGCAGCGGGAACCAGGACTCGGACAGGTCCAGGCGGCGCTGCAGGGTCAGATAGAGGAACGAATCGCTGACCGTGGTCAGACCCAGCAGCACGGCGCAGCACGTCAGTCGGCGCACCTCGGGCCGTTGCAACAGCTCGCGCAGCGACACCGGTTCGGCTGTCGTGCGCCGGGCAGGGGCTGCGGCATCGGTGCGTCCGGGGACGAACAGCAGCAGTACCAGGACGCCCAGTGCCGCCACGCAGCCGCTGACGGTGAAGACGGCGTCGTAGCCCTCCGCCGCGGCCCGGAGCACGAGGAAGGCGAGCAGCGGACCCAGGAGCGCGCCGGCCGTGTCCATGGCGCGGTGCACGCCGAACGCCCGCCCGCGCCCGGCGGGTTCGCTCGCCATCGAGATCATGGCGTCGCGCGGTGCGGTGCGCAGGCCCTTCCCCGTGCGGTCTGCGGCGAGGACCGCTCCGATCAGCGGCACGCCGTGCGCGACGAGCAACAGGGGCTTGCAGAGGGCGGAAAGACCGTAGCCGATGACCGCCACGGTCTTGTGGCCGCCTTCCCGGCGGTCGGAGAGCCGTCCACCTGCGAAGCGGACGAGTGCGCTGACTCCGTTGTAGACGCCGTCCAACAGGCCGAAGCCGAGAGGGGAAAGGCCCAGCCCGGCGACGAGGTAGAGCGGCAGGACGGCGGTGACCATCTCGGAGGAGACGTCGGTGATCAGGCTGACGGTGCCGAGGGCGAGCACCGTGCCGGGCACGACGACGGCCCGCCGGACGGGGCCCGTGCCCCGTCCGGCGGTGCCCGGTGCAGGAGTGGCGCGGCTGTCCGCGAGGTACACGGTCAGCTGTTCCAGATGCCGGCGATGTCCTTGGCGCCGGCGGAGCTTCCGGCGTACGGCAGGCCGTACATGCTCTCCAGCGTGTGCAGCACGTCGTAGTGGTTGTACGTGTCGTCGGACGACGATCCCGCCTTGACGGGCTGACCGTAGAGGACCGTGGGGATGCGGTTGCCGCTGAGCCGGTTGTCCTCGTCGAAGGTGAGCAGGAGCAGGCTGTTGTGGCTCTGGGCCCAGTCGGCGTAGCTCTTGAGGTTGTTCTTGAGCCAGGTGTCACCGGTGGCGACGGAGCAGTCGTGCATGTCGCTGCACAGGTTCGGTATGACGAAGGAGACCGCCGGCAGGGTGCTGTAGTCGCCGGGGAACTTGTCGAAGGTGTGCGCGCTGCTGGTGGGCACGTTGCCGAAGCCGAACCAGGGGTTGTGCTTCTGGGCGTACTTGCCGCTGCGGCAGACGGTGGAACCCTCCGACGGAAGGGACTCGTTGTAGCTCGCCCAGGTCTTTCCCGCGTCGAGCAGCTCCGAGGCGAGGTTGGGTGCCTGGAGGGCCCCGGGGTCGACGCAGCTGTCGTCGGTGATGCCCTGGGTGTCCCCGGAGAACAGTGCGTAGTAGTTCGGCTGGCTCGGGTGGGTCTCGGCGTACGAGGCGGTCAGGTTGGCGCCCCCGGAGGCCAGTGCGTTGATGTACGGGGCGTCGGAGCTGCCGAGGACCTGGTCGTAGGCGTGGTTCTCGAAGACGACCACCACCACGTGGTCCGGGGTGGGCAGGGCCGTGGCGGCGGAGGAGTCGGCGGCCCACAGGCCGAGGGAGGTGGCGGCGAGCCCGAACGCCGCGGCCAGGGCGCCGAGACGGCGTCGGCGGAGGGGGTGCGGGCTCTGCGGATGTCTGGCGTCGGCGGGCACGAGGTCCTCCGTACAGGGGGGAATCGGTGGGGGTGTGCGGGTGCGGTGGCAGCGTAGGACTGCCGGTAGTGGCATGTACACGACCTGGAAGTGACGGGTTCGGGAACACGGGCCGAGCGCAGGACGACGAACGCGCTGTCGGTGCGGGGAGTTAGGGTCGAAGGGCCGGTGTCGCAGGCGACCGAGGGGAGGCCGGGCCGTTATGGGCAAGGTGACGGCGGTGTGCAGCAGCGGTGAGCACGAGTTCAGCAAGCCGGTGCGGGACCGCATCCGACTGCTGGAGGGGCTGGGAGTCGAGGGCGATGCGCACTTGGGGGCGACGGTGCAGCACCGCTCGCGCGTTGCACAGGACCCGACGCAGCCCAACCTCCGTCAGGTGCACCTCATTCAGCAGGAACTGTTCGACGAGGTGGCCGCGGCCGGTTTCACGGTCGGCCCCGGTCAGCTGGGGGAGAACGTCACCACCCACGGGATCGACCTGCTGGGTCTTCCCCGCGGCGCCCGCCTGCGGCTGGGTCCGCAGGCGGTCGTCGAGATCACCGGCCTGCGCAACCCGTGCCTGCAGATCGAGGGGTTCCGCCGGGGCCTGCTCAAGGAGGTCGTGGGGCGCGCGGAGGACGGTTCCGTCGTGCGCAGGGCCGGTGTCATGGGCGTCGTCCTGGCGGGCGGCGAGGTCCGTCCCGGGGATCCCGTGCAGGTGGAGCTGCCCGACGGGCCGCATCTTCCCCTGGAGCGCGTCTGAGTGGACTTGTCGAAGTCCAGTGCGGTACCGCGCCCCGAAAGGGGCGCGGGGAACTGCGCGACCAGCCACGGGCTGCCCGCAGCCGAAGTACCGCGATTCCAGCGGAGCGGCCGGCAGACGGGCGGCGGCCCGGCGTGCCCTGCCGCGGGAATGCCGTGGGCCGGCCGTCATGCGGCGGGCAGACCGAGCAGGGAGCGCGCCACGGTCAGCGGCGCCTCGTCCTGCTCGCGGGCGAGGGCTATGACCGCACGGCAGGCCAGCTCGTTGACCCCGAACGTGAGGGCCTCGGGCGAGACCCACCGCGCCGCCTCCGCGCTGCGGTCGCCGTCGTTCTCGGCGCACGCCGCCACGTACAGGGCCGCCGCCTCGAACAGGTTGCGCTGCGGGGCCGCGGAGGGCCGTGGGGCCCGGACCGATCGCTGCCCGGATTCCCCAAGACGCTTGCGGAATTTGTGGAGCACAGTGATCACCTGCCCCGTGAAGCAAAGCCTGCGGTTGTTCAAGTGTTCCCGGAGTCCGGCGAATTGAACCGCCGGGAAACCCGGTGCCGACCGTGCGGTGAAAACCGGGGTTGGCATGGCGTGTCCGCATTCCGTTCCGGTCGGCGAACAGGTGCGTACGGAAGGGCCCGGCGGGTTGCCGGGAGGGCTCGGGTGAGCAAGGCTTGCACGGCAGTTGCGGGGGAATCGGGGAACTGCGGGAACGGGGAGGCAGGGCATGACCGACGGCAAAGAACTCGAGGGACTGCTGGACGACTTGGCCCAGCGCGTCGAATCGATACGGTACGCGCTGGTGCTGTCCAACGACGGCCTGGTG
>NZ_JBSFWU010000205.1:0-4549 GCF_053594995.1 Streptomyces sp. NPDC002536 | reverse complement strand
GTTTGCTCCTTTTCGGGTGCGGGTTGTGTATGGCTGGTCGCGCAGTTCCCCGCGCCCCTTACGGGGCGCCCCGTACCGCGCGCTCGGCGGTACGGGGCTCCGTGCATACCCGCGGTCAGCGGCGCCGCAGACCCGCACGTACCAGAACGGCGCCGGCCAGGACGATCGCGGCGTCGGCGAGCAGCGCGGTGTGGATGCCGGACAGGACGGAACCGGTGGCCGCGGTGCGGGCGGTGGCGACGGCGCTGAGCACCGGGATGCCGAGAGTGATGCCCGCCTGCTGGGTCATCGAGGCGAGGCCGGTGGCCAGGCCCTGCTCACCGTCCGGCAGGCCCGAGGTGGCGGTGACCATGTAGCCGACGATGGCGCAGAGGTGGCCGAAGGCGCCCGCGGAGGAGGCCGCCAGCATCACGGCCAGGGCACCGCCGCCCCCGGGGCCGACGAGGAACAGCGCCCCGGTGGCCACGGCCTGCAGCAGCAGGCCCGCGGAGAGGACGGTGCGGTTGCCGTACCGGCCGATCAGCCGCGGCGCGGCCAGCCCGCCGAGGAAGGAGGCGACGCCGATGCCGCAGAACGCCAGGCCGGTCTGGAACGGGCTGCAGCCGAAGACCTGCTGCAGGTAGAGCGTCAGCAGGAAGACGACCGAGCTCTCCATCGTGAACGTGATCAGTCCGCCGAAGTTGCCCCAGCTGACCGTGCGCCGCGTCAGCACCCGCACCGGGGCGAGCGGTGCCTTCGCCCGCAGCTCGACGCGCCAGAAGGCGACGAGCAGGAGGGCGGCCGCCGCCAGGCAGGAGAGCGCGACCGGGTCCGTCCAGCCGTGCTGCCCGGCCGCGGTCACACCGTAGACCAGCGCGAGGAGCCCGCCGGTGACCGTGACCGCACCGGGGATGTCCAGCTTCGTGCGCGCGCCGCGGCTCTCGGGGACGACCGCCGGGGCCGCGAGGAGGACGGCGATGCCCACGGGGATGTTGACGAAGAACCCCCAGCGCCAGCTCAGCAGGTCGGTCAGGAGACCGCCGAGCACCGCTCCGACGGTGAACCCCGCGGAGATCAGCGTGCCGTTCAGGCCCAGCGCCTTCTCGCGCAGCGGGCCCTCCGGCAGCGACGTGGTCAGCAGCGACAGCGCGGCCGGGGTGGCGAGGGCCGAGGCGAGGCCCTGGGCGACCCGCGCCGCCAGCAACAGGGCCGGGCTGTCGGCGATCCCGCCGACGAACGAGCCCACGACGAGCAGCGCCATGCCGGCCAGCAGCATGCGCCGCCGCCCCGCGATGTCGGCCAGCCGGCCGAACAGCAGGGTGAAGCCGGCCGACGGAAGCATCATCGCCGTGGAGATCCACTGCAGGTTCCCGAGGGAGAACCCCAGGCTCCGGCCGATGTCCGGCAGCGCGATGTTGAGGATGGAGAAGTCGACGGCGAGCATGAACTGCGAGCCGAGCAGGAGAGTGAGCACCAGGCGCTGGCGCGGGGTCATCCGCGGCACCGCCGCTGCGGGTGGGGCGTCGGCGAGAGTGGTCATGGCTTTTCCCATCAAGGAATGCCGGTTCCGCCCCTCCGCACAGGGGGACGGAGGGGCGGAACCGGTCTCGGTCTGTCGAAATACTGTGGAAGTGTGGGGAGTTCAGGAGCGGACGAGCTCGCGCACCCGCGGCCGGACCGGCGGTTCGGAGGCCGGGATCGGCTCCCGCTCCGCGGGGGCCCGCTTTCGGCTCAGGTACTTCATGGCCGGCCGCTCCACGAACCTCAGCAGGAGGGCGGCCGCCCCGAGCGTCACCAGGAACAGCGCGGCGCAGGCGGCGAGGGCGACCGGCAGGGACCAGGTCCCGTTGCCCAGGGCACGGTGCCCGTAGGTCAGGACCAGGACGTGCACCATGTAGAACGCGAAGGACACCTCGCCCAGCCAGCGCATGCGGCGCCCGTTGAGCAGGGAGGGCCGGTGCCCCAGGTCGCCGGCCGCACCGGCGCCGATCACCAGGAACAGGCCGACGGCCATGGTGGCGGTCATCGAGTAGAGGACCGGAGCCGCAACCGTGATCACGAAGCTGATCGCGGCGACGACGGTCGCGGGCAGCAGGCCGACGCGGATCCACCGGCCGCTGAGGACGATCCTGGCCAGCAGGATGCCGAGGGCGAAGTCGGCCACCCGGGTCAGCGGGAAGGCGTACACGAACCAGAACCGGGGGAACGGCGTGATGTCCGCGAGCATCGGATGCGTCGGAAGCGCGGTCGCGACCGACGGCATGAGCAGCATGAACCCGAACACGCCGGCCGCGGTCCACCACAGCCGCCGGGCCGGGATCCGGTTCACCAGCCGCAGCAGCACGGGGAAGAGGGCGTAGAAGAGGACCTCGCAGCACAGCGACCAGCTCGGCGGGTTCAGCCCGTCGAACGCGGGGTAGTCGGGCACCCAGCTCTGCACGAGCAGCAGGTTCGGAAGGGCTCGCTCGGCGGTGAGGGCCCCGCCCGTGGCCAGCAGCAGCACGATCGCCAGGGCGCACGTGACGAGGTTGGCCGGGTACAGCTTGGCGGCGCGCCGCCGCCAGAACGCCCGCGCGGTGTCACCGGGGCGGGCCGCCCAGGTCAGCACGAATCCGCTCAGGATGAAGAAGAACTGAACGCCTGCCCAGCCGGCCTTGAGGAGCCAGTCCTGCAGGGTGCCCTGGAGCCGGGTGTCGGCCAGGAAGCCCTGGAACGACGCGTGACAGAGGAACACGAAGAATGCGGCGAGGAAGCGCATTCCGGTGAGGGAGGGAAGCCGGTTCTTCCGTGCCTCCAACTCGTCGACAGGTAGCACGAATTCAGTCCGTTCGTCTCGGGGTGGGGGAATCGAGGTGGGGGGAACATCGCGCATTCGGTGGTGATTCGGGATCCGCACGCAGAAATGACGCTAGGCGCCGGGGAACGGCACCTCAAGGTTTCGGCCCGCAAGGAGACCTCCTGCGCCCTTTGGTGATACCGGGCCTGCCGCTCTCGACGCACAAGGGCCTGAACTCGCCATTCCGCAGGCTACGTTCGGCGCTCTGGAGGTAGCCATGAATACGAACTGCTCACTGTCGCAGCACCGCGTGATCGTCGTGGCCGACCCCTTTCCGGTTCCCCGGGCCGCGGTGGCCTCGCTGCTGCGGCATTCCGGGGTGGCCGATGCGACGGGCGAAGCGGATTCGCGGGAGGGCGCACTGGAGACGGTCCGGCGCCTGGGCGCGGACATGCTCGTCACCGATGCCGACCTCGTCGGCCCGGGCGACGGCGTGCAGTTGACCCGGCAGGCCAAGCGGCTTGCACGGCCGCCGACCGTGCTGGTGTTCGCCGGTGCCGACGATCCGGCCGTGGTCGCGGCCTGCCTGGCCGCCGGTGCCGACGGGTTCGTGCACCGGTCGGCCATGCCCGAACGGCTGGTGCAGGCCGTGGAGTCGCTGGCGGCCGGGCGCCCCTTCTGGCACCTGCGGGAACACGGCGCGGGCAACACCCGTGCGCCGTCGGCTATTTCGGGCATGACCGCCCGCGAACAACAGGTCCTCGGGCTGCTGCTCGGCCGCTATTCCAACGACGAAATCGCCGCAGAGCTGCATCTCGCACGGCAGACCGTCAAGAACCACGTGAGCAATGTGCTGCACAAGCTCGGCGTGGCCAACCGGCGGGAACTGCTGGCGCAGACACGCGCGGCGTCCTGACCACCTTCCTTACGTTTCTGTTCTGAGGAGTTCCGTCCCGTGAATCGATTCCAGGGCCGCGTCGCCCTCGTCACCGGTGCCAGCCGCGGCATCGGATTCGCCGTCGCCGAGCGGCTCGTCGCCGAAGGGGCGCGGGTGTGCATCACCGCGCGCTCGGCGGAACCGCTGGCCGAGGCCGTGAAGGCGCTCGGCGGGCCCGAGCATGCGCTGGCCGTGGCCGGAAAGGCCGACGATGCCGCGCACCAGGCGGAGGCGGTGGAGCGGGCGGTGGAGACGTTCGGGCGGCTCGACGTCCTCGTCAACAACACCGGGATCAACCCGGTGTTCGGCCCGGTCCTGGACGTCGAGGAGTCCGCGATCCGCAAGGTCTTCGAGGTCAACGTGCTCGCGGCGCTCGGCTGGCTGCGGCAGGCACGGCGGGTGTGGATGGGCGGGCACGGCGGCAGCGTGGTCAACATGACGGCCGTCGCGGGGCTCCGCCCGGCGGAGGGCATCGGCGCGTACGGGGCCAGCAAGGCGGCCCTGATCCACCTGACCGAGCAGCTGGGCCGCGAACTCGGCCCGCGGATCCGGGTGAACGCGGTGGCGCCGGCGGTGGTACGGACACGGTTCGCCGAGAAGCTGTATGAGGAGCGGGAGGCGGAGGTTGCTGCGGGGTATGCGCTGGGGCGGCTCGGGGTGCCGGAGGACATTGCGGCGGCGGTGGCGTATTTGGCGTCGGACGACGCCGGTTGGGTGACCGGGCAAACGCTTGTGGTGGACGGCGGGTTGGTGTCCGCGGGCGGGGGCATTTGAGGAGGCCCCGGTCCCACCCTTTCGCCGTTTCTCGGGGGCTCCGCCCCCGAACCCCCGGTCCTCAAACGCCGGACGGGCTGATT
>NZ_JBSFWU010000204.1:0-4762 GCF_053594995.1 Streptomyces sp. NPDC002536 | reverse complement strand
CGAGGTTCTCGGGGCTTCGCCCCGGACCCCTGGGGTGGTGCGTCGGCTGCGGGCCGGTGGGGGCTGGTCGCGCAGTTCCCCGCGCCCCTGACGGGGCGCCGTGCTTCGGCGCGTCTACAGTTCGGCCAGCACCGCGTCCGTCAGCTTCGGCCACACCTCGATCGCCCACGGGCCGAAGGCCCGGTCGGTCAGGGCCACGCAGGCCGCCCCCGCCTCGGGGTCCACCCACAGGAACGTGCCCGACTGGCCGAAGTGGCCGAATGTCCTCGGAGAGGACGAACTTCCTGTCCAGTGCGGCGACTTCGCGTCGCGGATCTCGAAGCCGAGGCCCCAGTCGTTCGGGCGCTGGTGCCCGTAGCCGGGCAGCACGCCCGTCAGTCCGGGGAACGCCACCCGGGTCGCCTCCGCCACGGTCTCTGCGGCCAGCAGCCGCGGCGCCTGCAGCTCCGCCGCGAAACGGGCCAGGTCCGACACCGTCGAGACGCCGTCCTTCGCCGGGGAGCCCGGGAGGTCCGTCGACGTCATCCCCAGCGGCTCCAGCACCGCCTGCCGCAGGTACTCCGCGAACGGGATGTCCGTCGCCTTCGCGATGTGGTCGCCCAGCACGTCGAAGCCCGCGTTGGAGTACAGCCGCCGCGTGCCCGGCGCGGCCATCGTCCGCTGCTCGTCGAAGGCCAGCCCGGAGGTGTGCGCCAGGAGGTGGCGGACCGTGGAACCCTCGGGCCCCGCCGGCTCGTCCAGCTCGATCGCGCCCTCCTCGACGGCGACCAGTGCGGCGTACGCGGCGAGCGGCTTGGTGACCGACGCGAGGGCGAAGCGCTGCTCCGTCGGCCCGTACGACCCCGCCAGGGTGCCGTCCGCGCGGACGACGGCGGCCGCCGCGGCCGGCACCGGCCAGCTCTTGATCAACTGCAGGCTCTCCATGACAGTGAGCCTACTTGCTTGGAGTGCACTCGAAGTCTCTAGCGTTGAGCGCAACGCAACGACACCGATGCGACGTGGGGGAAGCGGTATGACCGTAATCGACAGGGCTCCGGTGCAGGTGACACGGTGCTTCGAACTCGACCGGCACCGCGCCCGCCGTCCCGAGGGCCGGGACCGCTACACGATCACCGAAGTGGCCGTCTACGCCGGGCTGTCGGCGCACACGCTGCGCTGGTACGAGCGGATCGGGCTGATGCCGCACGTCGACCGCTCCCACACGGGCCAGCGCCGCTACACCGACCGCGACCTCGACTGGCTGGACCTGGTGGGCCGGCTGCGGCTGACGGGGATGCCGGTCGCCGACATGGTCCGCTACGCCGAACTCGTTCGCGAGGGCGAACACACCCTCGCCGAGCGCGAGGAACTGCTCAGCACGCACCGCGAGTCCGTGCGGCAGCGCATCGCCGAACTGAACAGCACGCTCGAAGTCCTCGACTACAAGATCGACCTCTATGCCGCCCGACGCCGGGCGTCCGAAAGGGCTGACGCACGATGAGCAACGAGACCATCCCCACCGCACCGCTCGGCGCAGGCGGCCCCGAGGTCGGCATCCAGGGCCTCGGCTGCATGGGCATGGCCCACGCCTACGGCCCGACCGACACGGACGAGGCCCGGGCCACCCTGGAGCACGCGCTCGACCTGGGCGTCACGCTCTTCGACACCGCCGACATCTACGGCTTCGGGCGCAACGAGGAGTTCATCTCCCCGTTCGTGCGGGCCAACCGCGACCGCCTCCTGGTGGCCAGCAAGTTCGGCATCGTGCGGCGCGAGGACGACCCCTCGTACCAGACGATCCGCAACGACCGTGCCTACATACGGCAGTCCGTCGAGGGCAGCCTGCGCCGCCTCGGCGTCGACCACATCGACCTCTACTACATGCACCGCCGCGAGGTGGAGGTGCCGATGGAGGAAAGCGTGGGCGCCATGGCCGAGTTGGTGCAGGAGGGCAAGGTCCGGCACCTCGGCCTGAGCGAGGTCTCGCCGGGCGAGCTGCGCGCGGCGCACGCGGTGCACCCGATCGCGGCGGTGCAGTCGGAGTGGTCGCTGTTCAGCCGCGACGTCGAGGAGGGTGTCGTGGCGGCGGCGCAGGAGCTGGGCGTGGCCTTCGTGCCCTACTCCCCGCTCGGGCGCGGCTTCCTGACGGGCTCTTTCGCGAGCGCGGAGAAGGAACTCTCGAAGGACGACTGGCGGCGCACGCAGCCGCGCTTCACCGGCGAGAACGCGGCGGCCAACGTGGCGCTGCTGGAGCCGGTCCGGGAGATCGCGCAGGCGCGCGGCATCACCCCGGCGCAGGTCGCCCTGGCATGGGTGCAGCAGCGGGCGTCCGTCCACGGCCTGACGGTCGTTCCGATCCCGGGCACCCGCAAGCGGAGCCGGCTGGACGAGAACGTGGCGGCCACCCGGATCACGCTGAGCGCGGAGGAGCTGGCGGTGCTGGAGCCGATCGCCGGCAAGGTCGCCGGCACGCGGTACACGGACATGACGTTCACGGCGGTGGGCCGGGAGTAGGTTTCCGGCCCCCGGAGGGGGAGGGCTCAGCTCTCCCCCGGCGTCACCAGCCCCGACTCGTACGCGAACACGACGGCCTGGGCCCGGTCCCGCAGGTCCAACTTGGCCAGGATGCGGCCGATATGGGTCTTCACGGTCTGCTCGGCGAGCACCAGCGCCGCCGCGATCTCCTGGTTGGACAGTCCTCGGGCGATCAGCCCGAGGACTTCCGTCTCCCGCGGCGTCAGCCCGTTCAGCCGGAGTGCCGGGTCCTGGCGCCGGGCGGGACGCTGTGCGGCGAAGTCGGCGATCAGACGCCGCGTCACCGACGGGGCCAGCAGCGCCTCCCCGGCCGCCACCACCCGTACCGCCGAGATCAGGTCGGCCGGCGGGGCGTCCTTGAGGAGGAATCCCGAGGCGCCGGCGCGCAGCGCCTCGTAGACGTAGTCGTCCACGTCGAACGTCGTGAGCATCAGCACCTTCGGCCGGTGCACCACGTCCGTATAGGGGCCTCCCCGCGAAGCAGGGGAAGGGTCGAGGATCTGCCGGGCGGCCTCCAGGCCGTCCATCTCCGGCATGCGGACGTCCATCAGCACCACGTCCGGGTGCCGTTCCCGGGCCAGGGTGACGCCCTGGCGGCCGTCCGCCGCGTCGCCGATGACGTCGATGTCCGGCTGCGCGGCCAGCAGCGCGGCGAAGCCCGCCCGCACCATGGCCTGGTCGTCGACGATGATCACCTTGATGGTCATGCAGCAGGGGGTTCCTTTTCCGTCAGGGGCAGCCTGGCCGCCACCCTGAAGCCTCCTTCCGGCAGCGGGCCCGTGTCCAGCGAGCCTCCCACCAGGCGCACCCGCTCCCGCATGCCGACCAGGCCATGGCCGGTGCCGGAGGCCTCCAGCGGGGCGTCCGGGCGGTCGGCGGCCGCGTTGACGACGAGCACCGTGAGGCCCGTACGGCCGGGGTCGACGGTCAGCGACACCCGGGTCGCCGCGCCCGGCGCGTGCCGGACGACATTGGCGAGGGCCTCCTGCACGATGCGGTACGCGGACAGGTCCACCGCCTGCGGCAGGTCCGCGACCCCGTCGCCGATCGCCAACTCCACGGGCAGACCGGCCCGTACGGTCGCCTCGACCAGCTGCGGCACCCGCTCGGCACCGGGCTGCGGCACCCGCTCGGCGTGCGCCGTCTCCTCGTTGCGCAGCACGCCCAGCAGGCGGCGCATCTCGGTGAGGGATTCGCGCGCCGTCGCCGCGATCGCGCCGAACTCGGCGCTCGCCTCGGCCGGCAGGCCGGTGATGCGGTAGGGGGCGCTGTCGGCCTGCACGGTGATCACGGACATGTGGTGGGCCACGACGTCGTGCAACTCCCGTGCGATACGGGCCCGTTCCTCCAGCAGGGTGCGCCGGGCGCGCTCCTCCTCGCTGATGGTCTCCTGCTCGGCGAGGGCGCGCCGCGCGTCGCCGCGGGCGCGCAGGGCGGCGGCGAGCAGGAGCAGCACCCCGGCGAGGGGGACGAGCACGGCCCAGGCGTTGCCGCGCTGTGGTGCGATGTCGTGCAGCGCCAGGGTGGTGCCCGCCAGCAGCAGCCAGGCCGCGATGAGCGTGCGGCCCTTCTCCCGCAGCCCGAGGGCGAACGTCAGCAGCAGCATGCCGATGATCTCCATCGGCGGCCAGGGCCACGGCTGTTCGTCCGCGGGAGCCACGGGCAGCAGGGCGAGCGTGCCCGCCAGGTCCGCGAGGAAGGCGATGACCCAGGCGAGCAGCGGGCGCCGGACGGCGATCAGCAGCGGTGCGGTCTGCAGGACGGCGAGGACGAAGGCGAGGTCCGAGTCCATCCCGTAGTTGTGCGGGAGCACCATCGCCGTGGTCGGCAGCAGGATCACGACGAACAGCCAGGCGACGGCGTACGGCAGGAACCGCACGGCCGGCCGCGGCGAGCGGCCGAGGAGGGGCTCCGGCGGGCCTGCGGGGGTGGCGAGGCTGCGCAGGAAACGCAGCACGGCGGCGGGTTGCGACTGGGGCATGACGTCACTCAGCCTAACGAGCGGGTCCCGCGGCGGCGTCACACCACGGTGCCGGATTCCGCCTCGTACCCCGGTACCAGTAGCGCCCCGAAGGGGCGCGGGGAACTGCGCGACCAGCCACGATGTACCCGCAGTCGAAGTACTCGGGGCTGCGCCCCGGACTCCTGGGGTGGTGCGTCGGCTGCAGGCCGGTGGGGGCTGGTCGCGCAGTTCCCCGCGCCCCTGACGGGGCGCTACAGCTCCGCCAGGAGCTCCGCCTTCTTCGAC
>NZ_JBSFWU010000203.1:0-4943 GCF_053594995.1 Streptomyces sp. NPDC002536 | reverse complement strand
GCTGCGCACCCTGCACACGAACGTGGAGTGCCCTTCCCTCTCGCCCGACGGGACGCGCGTGGCCTACAAGAAGCGCGTCCCGGGCGTCTCCTCCGATGCGCCCTGGCGGCTGTACGTCCTGGACCTGCGCACCATGCACGAGACCGCCACCGCCGAACAGCGGAACGTCGACGACCAGGCCGTCTGGCAGGACGACCGCACGCTGCTCTATTCCCTGCCCGGCAATTACGGCTCCGATCTGTGGACCGTACCGGCGGACGGCTCGGGCCGCTCCCGCCGGGCGCTGCCCGCAGCGCTCGCACCGGCCTTCACCGGCCGGGCGTGACCACCGTCCGGACGTTTCCCCGGCGCCTCTAACGCCCCAGCTCCTTGCGGGACGTCCGGCGCAGCCTCTTGCGCTGCGAGGGGTCCAGCAGGAGATACGCGGCGGCCGGCACGCCGACCATCACCAGCACCGCCATCCAGAACGGCAGCAGCCACAGCAGGATCACTCCCACCGCCACGCCACCGACGGCGACCTTGGCCCTGTTGCTCATGTCCGTGCCTCCTCCGCGACAACTGCCGCTCTGCCCGTCAGAACGCGCGGCGGCCACGCCCGGTTCCTCGCCGTATGCCCCGTCGAGTCCAGTGCCAGCGTACGTCTGCCCTGTGGCGTGGTTCACGTCCAGGAGGCCGTCACCGGCAGCGCCCTTCCTGTACCCTCGGGCGCTGCCAAGCCTGCTAGTCAAATTTGAGGAGTACGTCGCTCCGTGAGCCCGCTCCCTGCCGCATCACCCTCCGACATCTCCCGGCTCGTCCGCTGCTCGGCGGTCTTCCTTCCCGGAGACCCCGCCCGCACCGGACGGGTCGCCTTCTGGCTGCCGGGCGGCGAACCGCCCACGGCACCGGAAGCCGCCGAAGAACTGACGGTCGCCGTCGCCGACGGGCCGGACGTCACCACCGCGACCGTACGTGCCACCGTGCTGCCCGTGCGGGACGCACTGCCCGTACTGACGCGCGCCCGGGCCGCGCAGGCGGACGAGGCCGCCGCCTTCTGGGGAGCCGCTGCGGTGCTCGCGCTGCAACTGGCCGCCCGCGGCAGGCTGTTGCCCGGCCTGAGCGCTTCCGACCACGACGCCTGGCGGGCCGGGCCACTCGCCGCCGACGATCTGCGGCGCATCCGCGAACTGGCCGCCGCCATGCCGCCCGCCGCGCACGCCGTACCGCTGCCCGGCGACGGTCCCCTGCTGCTGCCCGCCCCGGAAGCGCTCGTGCGCTCCTTCCTGGACGCCGTGGCCGACGGGCTGCCCCGCTCGCCCGCCGCCTCCCTCGCGGCCGGCGGACCCGCCTTCACGGCCCAGGGACCCCAGCGCGTGCCCGAGCACCGCGCCTGGGCGGCCGAGGTCGCAGCCGGGCACGACGCAGGGGTACGGCTCTCGCTCCGTATCGACGTCCTCGGAACGGCCGAGGCCGACAGCGGCGGCCGCCCACCGCGCTTCCGGGCCGTGCTCCAGGTGCACAGCCTCGCCGACCCTGCACTCGTCGCGGACGCCGCCGAGGTGTGGTCCGGCACGTCTCCCGTCACGGGATCGCTCGGCCGCGGCGCCCGGATGAACGCGCTGCTCGCCCTGCGGCGCGCCGTCCACGCCTGGCCTGCGCTCTCGCCCCTGCTCTCCTCCGAGGTCCCGGACTCCGTCGAGCTCGCCGACGAGGAACTCGGCGAACTGCTCGGCCCCGCCTCCGCCGCCCTGGACGCTGCAGGCGTCGAGGTGCACTGGCCGAAGGAACTCGTCCGCAGGCTGACCGCACACGCGGTCGTCGGCCCGCCGGACGACAGCAATGCACAGCCGGACGAACGGCCGTCCGCACCGTCCCTCTTCTCCGCCGATGCACTGCTCGCCTTCGGCTGGCGCTTCGCCCTCGGCGACCAAGAGCTGACCCGCGACGAACTCGGCCGACTCGCCGAAGCACGCCGCCCCGCCGTCCGGTTGCGCGACCAGTGGGTGCTCGTGGACCCGGAAGCCGTACGCCGCGCTCTTGCACACCAGGACCGCAAGGTCACACCGGTCGAGGCCCTCGGCGCCGCCCTCACCGGGCACGTCGTCGCAGGGGACGACGCCGAGGGCGAGGAGACCGTCGAAGTCCGGGCCACCGGCTGGCTGGCCGCACTGCGCGACCGCATCGCCGACCCCGAAGCCGGGCACGACCCCGTCGCCCAGCCCGCCGCTCTGGCCGCCGCGCTGCGCGACTACCAACTGCGCGGCCTGGACTGGCTGAACCGGATGACGTCACACGGGCTCGGCTGCTGCCTGGCCGACGACATGGGCCTCGGCAAGACCATCACCCTGATCGCACTTCACCTGCACCGGCAGACCCTGCCGGGAGACAAGGGCCCCACTCTGGTCGTCTGTCCCGCCTCGCTCATGGGCAACTGGCAACGGGAGATCGAACGTTTCGCCCCCGGCACCCCGGTCCGCCGCTTCCACGGCACGTCCCGCTCCCTGGAAGGCCTGGCGGACGGGGAGTTCGTCCTCACCACCTACGGCACCATGCGGCTGGACGCGCAACGGCTCGCGGAGACCGGCTGGGGCATGGTCGTCGCGGACGAGGCACAGCACGTGAAGAACCCGCACTCCTCCACCGCCCGCCGGCTGCGCTCCATCGGTGCAGGGGCACGCATCGCATTGTCCGGCACTCCGGTGGAGAACAATCTGACCGAACTGTGGGCCATTCTCGACTGGACGACGCCCGGGCTCCTCGGCCCGCTCGGCACGTTCCGACGGCGCTACGCACAGGCCGTCGAGTCCGGCACCGACCCGGCCGCGGCCGAACGTCTTGCCGCACTGGTCCGGCCCTTCCTGCTGCGCCGCCGCAAGTCCGACCCGGGCATCGCGCCCGAACTGCCGCCGAAGACCGAGACGGACCGGACGGTCGCCCTCACGGCGGAACAGGCGGGGCTCTACGAGGCCGTGGTGCGGGAACTGCTCGCCGAGGTGGCGGAGGCGGACGGCCTCCAGCGGCGCGGACTGATCGTGAAGCTCCTCACGGGCCTGAAACAGATCTGCAACCACCCGGCGCAGTACCTGAAGGAGGGCAACAGCGCGCGGATTCCCGGCCGTTCGGGCAAGGTCGAGCTGCTGG
Organism: Streptomyces sp. NPDC002536; assembly: GCF_053594995.1. Classification (NCBI taxonomy): domain Bacteria; kingdom Bacillati; phylum Actinomycetota; class Actinomycetes; order Kitasatosporales; family Streptomycetaceae; genus Streptomyces; species Streptomyces sp. NPDC002536. The sequence continues at coordinate 1,823 of NZ_JBSFWU010000203.1, read as the reverse complement.
ACGAGCTGCTGGACACCATTCTGGCCGAGGGTGCGAGCGTGCTCGTGTTCACCCAGTACGTTCAGATGGCACGGCTCCTGGAACGTCACCTGGCTGCTCGCGGTGTTCCCACACAACTGCTGCACGGCGGTACGCCCGTGGCGCAGCGGGAGGAGATGGTGCGCCGCTTCCAGGACGGCGAAGTCCCGGTCTTCCTCCTGTCGTTGAAGGCCGCCGGAACAGGGCTGAACCTGACGCGTGCCGAACATGTCGTGCACGTCGACCGCTGGTGGAACCCGGCCGTCGAGGCCCAGGCCACCGACCGCGCCCACCGCATCGGCCAGACCCGCGCCGTCCAGGTGCACCGTCTGATCGCCGAGGGGACGATCGAGGACCGGATCGCGGAGCTGCTCACCCGCAAACAGGCCCTGGCGGACGCGGTGCTGGGCACCGGCGAGGCGGCCCTGACCGAGCTGACCGACGCTGAACTCACGGAACTGGTGGAACTGAGGGGGACGGGACGATGACGCACGACCTCGATACCGGGCGCACCTTCGAGGCTCTTCCGCCCGTGCGCGGAGGGGCGTTCGCGACGAGCCGGTGGGGCCTCGCCTGGCTGCAGGCGCTGGAGGACACGGCCCTGGACGGCGCACAGGTCAAGGCGGGCCGCCGGCACGCCCGGGCCGGCGCCGTGGGTGCGGTGTCCGTGCGGCCGGGGAGCGTCACCGCGCTCGTGCGCGACCGCGACGGTTCGTCGTACCGGGCGGATGTGATGGTGCAACAGCTCGCGCAGGACGACTGGAACCGCTTCATGGATCTCGTCGCCGGCCGCGCAGAACATCTGGCCGCGCTGCTGGACCGGGATCTGCCGCCGCACATGACCGAGGACGCAGCCGCAGCAGGCGTGGACCTGCTGCCGGGGATCGGCGATCTGGAGCCGGAGTGCGCCTGCGGGGCATGGGACCACTGCGCGCACACCGCCGCACTCTGCCACCAGGTGGCACGACTGCTCGACCAGGATCCCTTCGTCCTGCTCCTGTTGCGTGGGCACGACGAACGCGAGGTGCTGGACGAGCTGCAGGCGCGCAGTGCGGCCCGTGCCGCCGGCCCCGCAGCGAAGGTGTCTGCGGGAGTTCCTGCGCGGGAGGTGTTCGCGCGGCACAGGCACACGGCAACGCTGCCCGCGCCCCCGCCGCCGGTGGACATACCCGGGCGTCCCGGCGCGCTCTCCGGCGACCGTCCTGCACCTCCCGGACTGGACGTCGCCGCCCTGGAGTTCCTCGCGGCGGACGCCGCCCACCGGGCCCGGCTGTTGCTGGCCGAAGCACTGTCCCCCGGTCACGACCGGACGCCCGTACCGCCTCCGCTCACCGTCCGGGAGGACGCCGTGCGTCTCGCCGCGAACGGCGCGCCCGGCGCCGTGACCGACCGGCTGGCGGCGAGCTGCGGCGGTGAACGCGCCGGGCTGGCACGGGCGGTACGCGCATGGACGTTCGGCGGACCGGCAGCACTGAGCGTGCTGGAGGAGGAGTGGACGCCGGAGCCGAGTGTCCTCGCACAGGCCCGCGACAGGCTGGCGGCCGCCTGGGAGGGGGACGGACAGCCGCCCCGGCTGCACGGCGCCGGCAACCGCTGGACGGCCGCGGGCACGGACGTTCAGCTCCGCTATGGACGGGACGGACGCTGGTGGCCGTACCACAGGGAGGGCAGCCTCTGGGAGCCGGCCGGGCCGGGCGGCCGGGATCCGGCGGCGGTGCTCGCGGGCACGCTCGCGGAGGCGTGGCGAAGAAGACCACCGCCAAGAAGACCGTGGCGAAGAAGACCGCTCCGGCGAAGAAGGCCGC
>NZ_JBSFWU010000202.1:0-5009 GCF_053594995.1 Streptomyces sp. NPDC002536 | reverse complement strand
GCAAGGCGCAGGTCTCCCTGGCGCAGATGCAGTACATGCTGCCGCGGCTGCGCGGCTGGGGTCAGTCGCTCTCCCGGCAGATGGGTGCCGGGGCGAAGCCCCGGGTACCTCGACTGCGGGCGCGTCGTGGTTGCTCGCGCAGTTCCCCGCGCCCCTGACGGGGCGCCCAGTGCAGGCGCGTCGTGGCTGATCGCGCCCACGCGGCGGAGCCGCATATCAAAAGGGGCCCCGCGCCCCTAAAGGGCGCTGCGCGCCCCCCGTATGCCGCGCCCCGCGCGAGCGCTGCTGCTCGGCACGGAGATCACCCCGTGCCGCTGGCGCCACACCTGCCGCGTCACCCACACGTCCAGCACGCCCCACGTCGCCAGCACGGTGCTCACCACCGCACACAGCAGCGTCGGGAACGCCAGCCATGAGCCGGCCAGCGCGAACAGCACGGTGATCACCGTCAGGACCAGCGTCACGGCGGCGATCAGGGCCGCACGCACCGCGGCCGTACGGATCGGATCCGGCATTCTCGGCCGTCGGGCCGGCTCCTCCACCCACAAGGGCCTGCGGGCCGATGCCGTGCCGGCATGCGCGTCGTGGTTCCGTTGCAAGACCGCTCACCTCCCCCGGTCGGAACTCTTCCCCTCTCCTTGTACAAAGAAAAGAGCGGCCGGAAGTGCCCGAAGGTTCCCGTGATGAGGGGAATCCCGGCCGCTTCACACGTCCTTGGTCCGTACTGGCCTTCGGGTCCGCTACCTCGCAGTAGTAGGCTCACGCCGCATTGTTGTCGGAACACCACCCCCGTGCACCGGGGTTGACGTAGGGGAGGCCATGCGCTTTCGCGGGAAGTCCATCCGCCGGAAGATCGTGGCGCTGCTGCTGGTGCCGCTGGTGTCCCTGACCGCGCTGTGGGCCTTCGCCACGGTGATCACCGGTCAGGAGGCCGTCCAGCTGTTCTCCTTCGCCGACGTGATGCGCAAGGCGGGCTTCCCCGCCGAGGACGTGATCCTCGCCCTGGAGAAGGAGCGCCGCCAGACCCTCGTCTACCTGGCCGACCCCCGCCGCCCCGGCGCCCTGACCGATCTCGACGCCCGGCAGCGCGCCACCGACAAGGCCGTTGCGGACTACCGCTCCGGCATCGACCGCGAGGCGCGCGACGCCATGGACTCCGGTACGAAGGATCGTTTCCGCGCCATCGAGACGAGCCTCGACAGCATCGAGGGCCTGCGCCGGAGGGTCGAGGACAGCACCCTCACCCGCTTCGCCGCCTTCCAGGCCTACAACGAACTCGTCGACCCCTACTACGACTTCCTCGGCAGCCTCAGCGTCGTCCAGGAGGCCGACATGGAGCGGCAGGGCCGCGCCCTGGCCGGCCTCATCCGGGCCCGTGAGTCGGTCTCCCGCGAGGACGCCCTGCTCTCCGGCGCGTTCGTCGCGGGCAGCATGGACCGGCAGGACCTGCGCACCTTCTCCGACCGCACCGCCGAGCGCACGATCCTCTACTCCACCAGCCTGCCCGCCCTGCCCGCCGCCGACCGCAGGCTCTTCGACGCCTACTGGCAGGGCCCGCACGCCAAGGCGCTGCGCGCCGCCGAGGACGCCGTGATCCTCGCCGGTCCCGGCAGCACCGACCAGGCCGTCGGGCAGCGGCAGTGGCAGGCCACCGTCACCCCCGTCCTGGACGACCTCGGCGCACTCGGCAAGCAGGCCAGCGAACGCTACTCGGGCCGCGTCCACCCCATCGCCTTCGGCGTCCTCACCAAGGCCGCCGTCGCCGGGATCCTGGGCCTCGCCGCCCTCGTCTGCTCGCTCGTCATCTCCATCCGCATCGGCCGCGGCCTCGTCCGTGACCTGCGCCGGCTGCGCAAGGAGGCCCACGAGGTCTCCGGCGTGCGGCTGCCCAGCGTGATGCGCCGCCTCGCCGCGGGCGAGACCGTCGACGTCGAGACCGAGGCCCCGCGCCTGGAGTACGGCTCCGACGAACTCGGCCAGGTCGGCCAGGCCCTGAACACCCTGCAGCGCGCCGCCGTCGAAGCCGCCGTCAAACAGGCCGACATGCGCCGCGGGGTCTCCGACGTCTTCGTCAACCTCGCCCGCCGCAGCCAGGTCCTGCTGCACCGCCAGCTGACCCTCCTCGACACCATGGAACGCCGCACCGAGGACACCGACGAACTCGCCGACCTCTTCCGCCTCGACCACCTCACCACCCGCATGCGCCGGCACGCCGAGGGCCTGGTCATCCTCTCCGGCGCCGCCCCCGCCCGGCAGTGGCGCAAGCCCGTCCAGCTGATGGACGTCGTCCGGGCCGCGGTCGCCGAGGTCGAGGCCTACGAGCGCATCGACGTCCGCCGGCTGCCGCGGCTCGCCGTCGACGGCCCGGCGGTCGGCGACCTCACCCACCTCGTCGCCGAACTCCTGGAGAACGCCACGGTCTTCTCCCCGCCGCACACCGCGGTCCAGGTCCTCGGCGAGCGGGTCTCCAACGGCTTCACCCTGGAGATCCACGACCGCGGCCTGGGCATGACGGCCGACGTCATGCTGGAGGCCAACCTCAAGCTCGCCGAGACCCCCGAGTTCGAGCTCTCCGACACCGACCGGCTGGGCCTGTTCGTCGTCAGCCGGCTCGCCCAGCGCCAGGGCGTCCGGGTCTCCCTGCAGACCTCGCCCTACGGCGGCACCACGGCCGTGGTGTTCATCCCCTCGGCGCTGCTCACCGAGGCCCCGCGCCGCAGTGGTGCGGGAGCGGACGAGGACACCGGCGGTCAGCCGCTGCCCGGCCGCCGCCCCCGCCCGGTCCCCGGCCGCCCGGTGCGCGAGCGCCGAGGCGCCCCGGGCGGCACCGAACCCGGCCCGCTGGACGCCCTGTTCGAGGACGTGCCGGACGTGTCCGGCGGGGAGGAGCACCAGCAGGCGCCCGACGGCCCGCTCCCGCTGCCGCGCCGCAGGGCCCCCGTCCTGGTGTCCGACCACGGCCGCAGGGTCCCCGAACGCACCGCCGGACGGCCGCCGGCCCAGGACCCGGGCACCGGCCCGGACGAGGACCGCACGCCCACCGGGGGCCTGCCCCGGCGCGTGCGCCAGGCCAGCCTCGCCCCGCAGTTGAAGGACGACCGGACTGCGGTGCACACCCGGCCCGCCCCGGACCCGGCCGGTCCGGACGCCGCCCGCGACGCCGACGAGGTACGGGCCCGGATGGCCGCCCTCCAGCGCGGCTGGCAGCGCGGCCGGGAGCAGAACGACGTGGCGAACCCGCCAGGAACGACAGCACCAGGAACGACGATTGAGGGGGACGGTCGATGACCGCACCGAAGGAAGCCCTGCGCAACGACCGGGCCGGCGAGGGCGGCGAGCTCAACTGGCTCCTCGACGACCTGGTCGAGCGCGTCGCCAGCATCCGCAAGGCACTCGTCCTGTCCGGCGACGGACTGGCGACGGGGACCTCCAAGGAGCTCACCCGCGAGGACGGGGAGCACCTGGCCGCCGTCGCCTCCGGCTTCCACAGCCTCGCCAAGGGCGTGGGCCGGCACTTCGACGCCGGGGAGGTCCGGCAGACCGTCGTCGAGCTGGAGAAGGCGTTCCTGTTCGTCAGCGCCGCGGGCCACGGCAGCTGTCTGGCGGTGATCGCCGATGCGGACTCCGACATCGGCCAGGTCGCCTACGAGATGACCCTGCTGGTCAAGCGCGTGGGCGCACACCTGGCCACCGCTCCGCGCACCGGCGCCGCCGCCGGCGCGTGACGGCGGGCATGGACCGGGACCCCGAGCAGCCGGCCCGCTGGTTCGACGACGCGGCGGGCCCCGTGGTCCGCCCGTACGCCATGACCCGCGGGCGCACCCGCAGCGCGGCCGAGGACCGGCTCGACCTGATCGCCCTGGTGATCGCCGAGGAGTCGCTGGCGGACCACCCGGGCGGCGCCCACGCCCTGGCCGACCAGACGCTGTCCCCGGAACACCTCGACATCGCCGAACTGGCCCGCCGGACGCCGCAGTCCATCGCCGAACTGGCCGCGGAACTGGACCTTCCGGTGGGCGTCGTCCGGGTGCTGGTGGGCGACCTGATCGACGCGGGGCACGTCCGCGTCACCCGCCCCGTGCCCCCGGCGGAGCTGCCCGACGAGGGCATCCTGCGGGATGTCATCGACGGCCTGCGGGCGCTGTGACCACCCGCCGCCCTCCCGGTGCCGGGGCTTGTCCCGGCGCCGGGGGATGCGGAACGATCGGTACCACGGGGGCGAGCGAGGGCGCCGTCCCTGAAATCGGAGGAAAAACCATGGTGTTCGGCCGCACTGACCGCGCCCGCCGGCGGCCCGCCGCCCCGGTGACGACCCTCAAGCTGCTGGTGGCCGGGGGCTTCGGCGTCGGCAAGACCACCCTGGTCGGCTCGGTGAGCGAGATACGGCCGCTGCGCACGGAGGAGTTGCTGACCGAGGCGGGCCGGCCGGTGGACGACATCGCGGGGGTGGAGGGCAAGACGACCACCACCGTCGCCATGGACTTCGGCCGCATCACCCTCCGCGAGGACCTGGTGCTCTACCTCTTCGGTACGCCCGGCCAGGACCGCTTCTGGTTCCTGTGGGACGAGCTGGCCCAGGGCGCGCTGGGTGCCGTCGTCCTCGCCGACACCCGCCGCCTGGAGGACTGCTTCGCCGCCGTGGACTACTTCGAGCGCCGCGGCATCCCCTTCACCCTCGCCGTCAACCTCTTCGACGGCGCCGCCCGTTACCCCGAGGGGGCCGTGCGCGACGCGCTCGACCTCGACCCGGAGGTGCCGGTCGTCATGTGCGACGCGCGGGAACGCGAGTCGGCCAAGGAGGTCCTGGTCTCGGTCGTCGAGCACGCCCTGGCGACCGGCGTCGCCCGGCGCGAGGCGGTCTGAGGTACGCGCCCCGCCTGGGGCGCCCCGTAGGGGGCGCGGGGCTGTCACATTTGCGGCTCCGCCGCGTGGGCGCGACCAGGCGCCCCGTCAGGGGCGCGGGGAACTGCGCGACAAGCCCCCACCGGCCCGCAGCCGACGCACCACCC
>NZ_JBSFWU010000201.1:0-5220 GCF_053594995.1 Streptomyces sp. NPDC002536 | reverse complement strand
ATCACCCGCGGGGGGGGGGGGCGGGCGCCCCCCCCCCCCCCCCCCCCGGGGGCGCGGGGCCCCCCCCCCCCGAACCTCGGCTGCGGGCGCGTCGTGGCTGGTCGCGCAGTTCCCCGCGCCCCTGACGGGGCGCCATGGTGCCGCGCGACGAAGATCCGCCGGACACGGCCTAGCCTCTGGCCCCCTCAACACCGGCTGGACGATCCTGCCTGCCTCGTAACGCCCTGAGCTTCCCCGGTTCAGGCCACCGCGGCACGTCGTCGCCGCACCTGCATGGCCGTGAGCCGGCCCACCACCGCGACGGCGAAGCCGGAAGCCGCGATCGTCAGCAGGTTGTCGACGATGTTGGGGAGGAGCAACAGCCGCGACTCGGACGGGTCGTCGGAGTCGTACCAGTCGTACATGCCGGAGAAGCTGAGCAGCCCGAAGATCAGCTCGATGACCCAGAAGACCCACCAGGCGTTCAGGAAACCGCGGGGCACGCGGCGCGTGCTGCCCCCGTTCGGGTCGCTGGCGGCCCAGATGTCGTCTGTGACGAGCTTCGGTATCCACAGGCTCGCAACGGGCGTGAACCAGCCCCAGAGCGCCCAGCCGCGGCGGTAGCGGTGGCGGTCGGGCGCGAAGGCCTCGGCGTTGATGCGGACCCGCCAGAACCAGAGCAGCCACATCACGATCGTCGGCACCACGACGAGCCCCTTGAGGCCCTCAAGGTCGGTGAACAGGCCCTTGTACTGGTCGACTTCGGCATCGGTCAGCGCGGTGCCCGTGTCGGCGGCGTCGGTCAGGGTGCGGAACATGTCGACCTGGTAGCCGAGATACGCGAGCATCAACAGCACCAGGACCACCAGCAGTGCCTGCAGCGCGATCGCCATGCCGCGGGGGGACTCGGTCGTGACGACGTCCTCGCGCGGAGGGGCCGACAGCGGCGGCGGAGGCCCGAACTCGGCTGCGGGCGGCGGCGGCCCGAAGGCGGCGGCCGCGTCCGGCACCGTGGCAGCCCGTATCCGTGCGGCAGGAGCCGGCGACTCCGCGTCCAGCAGCTGCGCCGCGTGCCGTCCGAGACCCGCGAGCACCTCGCCGGGCAGCCAGGGGCCTGCGGCCGGCGCGTGCTGCCGGGTGAACTCCACCAGTTCGGCGACGTCCGGCCGCCTTGCCGGGTCCTTGGCCAGGCAGCACACGATCACGTCGCGGAGGGGGCCCTCGGCGAGCCCCGTCAGGTCCGGTTCCTCCTCGGCGACCCGGAACATCAGCGCGTGCAGCCCGCCTTCCGGCGTGCCGAAGGGCAGCCGCCCCGTGGCCGCGAATGCGAGGACCGCGCCGTAGCAGAAGACGTCGGACGCCGCGGTGACGCGCTCGCCGCGCACCTGCTCGGGCGACATGAAGCCGGGTGAGCCGAGCACCGCGCCCGTCTGCGTGGCCGGACCGCCCACCGCCGGGTGCAGGGCGCGGGCGATCCCGAAGTCGATGACGCGCGGGCCGTCGACGGTGACCAGGACGTTGGACGGCTTCAGGTCGCGGTGGACAAGTCCCGCGGCATGGATCTCCTGCAGTGCCGACGCCAGACCGTGCGCGAGAGTGCGTACGGAGTGCTCCGGCAGCGGCCCGTAGTCCTCGGCCACCACCGTGTGCAGGGCCGGTCCGGCGACGTAGCCGGTGGCGACCCACGGCACCGCGGCCTCGGTGTCGGCGTCCAGCACGGGCGCCGTGCAGGCCCCGCCGACCTTCCGCGCCGCCTCGACCTCCAGCCGGAACCGGCGGCGGAACTCGGGCTCGTGCGCGACCTCCGGCCGGATCACCTTCACGGCCACCGTCCGCCCGCCCTCCGACCGCGCGAGGAAGACCTGGCCCATGCCGCCCTCACCCAGCTTCCGCAGTACTCGGTACCGGCCTATCCACTGCGGTTCCACCGGCGACATTCCGCCCATCGAGCCCGATTTCCTCTCGTGATCGCGTCGCGTGTGCGAAGAGAGCATAAAGAGCGGGGGTATTCGTCACGCACGCCGACCGCCTCGGCCCGCCTATCGTCGGGTGGAGACGATCCGTCTGTCGGCAGCGCTCAAGAGAGGTGATGACAGGTGTGGCCGCGGGTCAACGGCATGCGTTCGATGGAGCTCGGAACTCCGGACGGGATGCGGACAGAGCTGAACTCCCTGGTGCTGGGCGGGCAGAAGACCGCCACCACCGGTCTGCTGGAGGACTACGCCAAGGAAACCGAGGGCCTGGAATACCTCGGCGAACGGTTGGCGCTGCTGGACGACCAGGGGCAGTCCATCGCCGTCATCGAGATCACCGATGTGGAGGTGAAGCCCTTCAACGAGGTGACCTGGGAGCATGCCCGGGCCGAGGGGGAGGGCGATGCCTCGCTGGAGGAATGGCGAACCGGTCACCGCGGCTATTGGCATCGCTTGGGCACCCCGGTTGAGGACGGCACTCCTGTGGTCTGCCTGGCCTTCCGCCTCGTCGGGGATTGACCGCCTCGGGCCGGCCTCAGGCGTCCTTCACAGTGAGGCCGACATGCTGCGCCAGGACGGGCGCCAGGTCGAACAGTTGGGGCGTGCTGATCGTCGCGCCGTTCAGGGAGCCGATCCCGGAGGCGATGCGCAGCGCGGTCGCCTCGCGCAGGTCGACCCTGGTCAGGGTGGCCCTGTCGAAGCGGGCGCGGTCCAGGGTCGAGCCGGGGAAACTGACGTCGGCCAGCGTCGCCCCGCTGAAGTCCACGTCGCGGAGGAGGCAGTCGACGAAGACGACGTCCTTCAGCGAGGTCGCGCGGAGGTTGACCGAGTCGAGCTTGCACTGGTGGAAGACGGTGCGGCGCATCTCGGCGCCGTGGATCTCCGTTCCGGCGAGGACGCCGGCCGTGCACTCGGTGTCCAGCCAGGTGGTCTCCGCGAGGTTGGTGCCGACCATGCGGACGGCGTGCAGCCACACCTCGTCGAACCGGGAGCGCCGCAGGCGGCCGCGGTCGAACGTGACCGAGGAGAAGGCCGATTCGCTGAAGAGGGAGCGGCCTGCTTCCGCGTCCTGGAAGGAGGAGCCGTCGAAGTGGAGCCATTCGTAGACGCCTGCCTGCTCGAGTTCTCCGGTGAAGGGCTCAAGGCGGTTCGCGTACGGCAGTGCAGCCAGGTCGCGGGGGGCGCGGACTCTCATGGGTTCCTTCCGGGGGGATGGAGCGGGGGCGGGGCCCATGCTGACCCCGCTCGCGTCGTTTTGCCCAATCGGCGCGAACCCGGGAAACCGTCGCGAAAGGCCGTCCGTCACCACTCTAAAATCGGCACATATGGGATGACTCGGGCTCTCGATCGCGCTGTCGTTGCGATATCCCCCCGATGACCGGGCTCCGCCCGAGGGTGCAGTTCTCTGAAATTGATTCTGCGCTTCGCTCCTCGATCGCTGTATCTGCAGGCTTCACCCACAGGCCGTTCTGGGCAAATGGACGACAGTTCCGTCACACGCTCTGCCACAGGAACCGGCCCTCCTTGCGGTCCGGGCTGATGAAGGCGTAGCCGACGCCGAGGTCGCCAAAGTTGACTACTGCGTCACGCAGTTGAGTCGAATCGAGCTGGAGGAGGAACGTCCAGCCCTCCGGCGCCTCGTCCCCCTGGAGCCAGTTCGGCTGGCCGCCCACGTGTTGCATGGAGTCTTCGCCCAGAGCGCCCGGCGAGAGGCGCGCCTCGTGGCACACCGACCGGCCGGTCGCATCGCGCAGCAGCGGACCGTTGACGACCGGTGCCGTCCTGACGCAGGACGGGATCCGGCCGTCCGGCTGAAGGATCAGGGCGTTCTGACCGCCGTCCGGCTGCCAGGTGTACGCGCCCTCCATGTCCATGAACAGGTACGCCATCGCCATGACGGGCCCGTCCGGGACGTGGAACTGCGCGACGAACGTCATCGGCTCCGCATCCCGCGACGACAACGGCCACTGCGGCTCGTCGAGCCAGACCGGCTCACCGCCCAGGCGACTCACGGCACTTCGCCGGTCCCCCCGCTCCGGCGCGAAGTCGAGCGCGTACGCGGTTCCGCTCACCGCTTGATCATGACCGCCCGACGATCCCGCAAAACGGGTTTGCTGTCCTATGCCCGGAACGGCCGGTATCCGGCAACGAATGCGGCCCAGGCCGCGGAGGGGAACGCCAGGGCCGGGCCGTGGGGGTTCTTGGAGTCCCGCACGGGGACGGTGCCAGGTATGTTGTCCGCGACTTCGAGGCAGTCGTCGCCTCCCGTGCCGCCGCCCGGACCGCTGTGGCTGCTCTTGCGCCACCGCTCCAGGATCAGATCACGCCGAGCGCTCATCCGCGCCCTCCGCCCGGATGTCCATGACGAACGCGGCCCAGGCCTGGGCAGGGAATGCCAGAGCCGGACCGCGAGAAGCCTTGGAGTCCCGCACCGGGACCATGCCGGGTATGTTGTCTGCGACTTCAAGGCAGTTGTCGCCGCCTTTCTCGTCTCCCGCCCCGCTGTAGCTGCTCTTCCGCCAAGCCGCCCGGCTCAGCTCAGACTCGATGTTCATCGGCGTACTCCTCCGCCACCGATTCGATCAGGGACAAGGACGCTTCCGGCGACAGCGCAGCGGCCCGGACAAGATCGTAGGACCGCTGGCAGTGGGCCACCAGGGCCGGATCGTCCAGCAGGTTCCCCGTCCTGTGGCCTTCGCAGTAGGCCACAGGAGGTGCGTCGTCGAACGCCATCAGGGTGAGCGCTCCGCCCACCGCCAGAGCACCGGCATCGAACGGGAGAACCTGCACCCCGATGCGGCGCCCACGCACCAGAGATGCGACGCGCAACAGCTGCTCGTGCATCACGGCAGCGCCTCCGACCTTGCGCCGGAGGACGTTCTCGTCGAGAACGACCCACAACAACGGCTTTGTTGCGTCGTCAAGGATCCGCTGACGGTCGAGACGAGCAGCCACGCGCTTCTCGATCTCATTGTCCGGCGCGAAGGGGAAACCGCCGAGGAAGACCGCACGGGCATACGCCGCTGTCTGCAGCAGACCTGGCACGAAAATCGGCGCGTACTCGCAGATGCTGGTGGCCAGACCCTGCAGGTGCGCAGCCTCCGTGAACCACTCCGCGTAGGGCGAGCTGTTGAACAGCTCCTCCCACACCCGCTCGAAGAACCCGTCCGTCTCCAGCACGACATCGATCCGCTGTGCAACGTCCAACTGCGGCTTGCGAATCGCCGTTTCGAACTGACCGATGTACGAGCCCGAGCAGAACACCCGC
>NZ_JBSFWU010000200.1:0-5376 GCF_053594995.1 Streptomyces sp. NPDC002536 | reverse complement strand
GTTCCTCCTGCACCCGGTAGAAGGTGCGGGCGACCCGGGCGAAGTGCGGGGTGCGGGCCGCGCCCCGTCAGGGGCGCGGGGAACTGCGCGAGCAACCACAACCAGCCCCGCAGCCGGACTACTCCGCAAGTTTCAGCAACGGCACCCCGGGCGCATCGATGCCGAACACCTGCGCATACAGCGACAGTTCCGCCTCCAGCGCCCGCACCATCGTCTCCTTCCTCCGGAAGCCGTGCCCCTCCCCCTCGAAGGACAGATACGCGTGCGGCACCCCGTGCCCCGCCACCGCTTCCAGGAAGCGGTCGCACTGGGCCGGCGGGCACACCGGGTCCTCCAGGCCCTGCAGGAGCAGGAAGGGAGCCCTCACGCGGTCCGCCCGCGTCAGCGGGGCCCGGTCCCGGTACCGCTCGGGGAACTCGTCCGACGAACCGACCAGGAAGTCGAGATAGCGGGACTCGAAGTCGTGCGTGCCGCCGTCCGCCCAGCCCACCAGGTCCAGCACCGGGTAGAGGACGGTGCCGCACGCGTACACGTCCGTCGACACGAGCGACGAGGCCGCGGTCCAGCCGCCCGCGCTGCCGCCGCGCACCGCCAGGCGGGCGCGGTCCGCCGTGCCCTCCTCGGCCAGCGCAGCGGCCACGGCCGCGCAGTCCTCGACGTCGACGACGCCCCAGCGGCCCCGCAGGCGTTCGCGGTACTCGCGCCCGTAGCCCGTCGAGCCGCCGTAGTTCACGTCGGCGACGCCGATGCCCCGGGAGGTGAAGTAGGCGACGTCCAGGTCGAGGACGGCGGGCACGCGGGACGTGGGGCCGCCGTGGGCCATCACCACGTACGGCGGGAGATCGTCGGCCGGGCCGGTGAAGTCGGGGCTGTGCGGCGGGTAGATGTGGGCGTGGATCTCGCGGCCGTCGGGGGCCGTGAAGGTGCGGATCTGCGGCTCGGGGTAGTAGGCGGGGTCCACGGGGTCCGTGTGCCGGGCGCCGATCGTGCGGGCCCGGCCGGTCACCGTGTCCAGCTCGACCACCTCGTACGCGGTGCGCGGGCTCGCCGCGACGCCCACGGCCCGGGTGCCGTTCACCGTGAGCGTCGCCGCCCACTCGGTCCACGGCCCGGCCGCGTCGACCAGTTCCCCGGACTCGGGGTCGAGTATGCCGAGGACGGCCGCGCCCTTGCCGTGCACCACCGCGATCAGCCCGTTGGCCAGTGGCGCGAACCAGCGCAGGCCCGGCATCCACAGCGGCCCCGCGAACTCCTCCTCGCGCCGGCACAGTTCGGCGGTCGCGCCCGTGACGGGGTCGACGCGGTGGAGGTTCCACCAGCCCGTGCGGTCGGTCGCGACGACCAACGAGCCGTCAGGCGCCCACTCGGCCTGGGCGATGGCTTCCTCCGGCCCGCCCAGCAGCGTGCGGGTGCCGGCGAAGCGGCCGTCCTCCGTCACCCGGGCCGTCTTGAGCTCGGTGCCCTCCCACGGCATGCGCGGGTGGTCCCAGGCGAGCCACACCGCCTGCCGCCCGTCCGGGGAGAGCCGGGGGCCGGTGACGAAGCGGTGGGCGTCGTCCGACAGTTCCCGCACGGCCGAACGGTCCTCGGCCGCCGAGCCGTCCAGCGGGACGGCCGCGAGGAAGCGGCGCACGTCCGACGGGCCCTCGCCCGTGAACTCCTCGGCCATGCACCACACTTCGCCCCGCTCGGGCAGGATCACCGGGTCCGCCCAGCGCAGGCCCCCGCCCACCGCCGAGACCGGGGTCAGCGCCCGGGGCTCCGCGCCCCCGGGCGCGTCCGGCTCGAAGGCGTACAGCCGCTGGTCCCCGAAGTGGGTGAAGACCAGCAGCGGGCCGCCCGCCGGCCGCGGCACGCCCGCCCACGGGAAGCCGCTGTACTCGAAGACCCGGTTGCGCACGTTCCACGGCGCGGGCAGTGCGGACTCCTCGGTGCCGTCGGCACGCCGCCGCACCAGGGTGGCCCGGCCCGCCTCGGCCGGGCGCGGGGCGACCCACCACACCTCGTCGCCCACCGTGCCCACACACGCGGGCCGACCGCTGCGCGACGCCACGAGCTCCGCGTCGATCGGGGACTGCCAGGCTCCGTAGGGCGCCGTGGACACCATGGGCCACTCCTCCTCGGGACGATGTCCGCTCAGTTCATCGAGCTGTCTTCCTCAAGTCCTGCCCGTTCATTGTGCTCATCAATGGGCTCATCCATGAAGTAGCGGTCGAGGACACGGACGCCGAAATGCAGGGCCTCGACCGGCACCCGCTCGTCGACGCCGTGGAACATCGCCTGGTGGTCGAAGCCGGCGGGCAGCCGGAGCGGGTTGAAGCCGTACCCCGCGATGCCCAGACGGGAGAACTGGTTGGCGTCGGTTCCGCCGGACATGCAGAACGGGACCACCCGCCCCTCCGGGGCGAAGTGCTCGATCGCGGCCTTCATGCGGGCGAACACCGCGGTGTCGACGGGCGCTTGGAGCCCCTCGCCCTTCTGGTAGTACTCCCACTCCACGTGCGGCCCGGTGAGCCGGTCGAGGGTGTCCCGGAACTCCTCCGCGGCGCCGGGCACGACCCGCCCGTCCACGTGGGCGGTGGCCGTGCCGGGGATCACATTGACCTTGTATCCGGCGTGCAGCATGGTCGGGTTGGCGCTGCTGCGCACGGTCGCCGCGACCAGCTTGGCCGCCGCGCCCAGCTTGTTGAGCAGGCACTCCACGTCGAAATCCGGCGCGTCCGGATCGGCGTCGATCTCGTGCGCCGCGGCGAGTCCGCGCAGCGCGGACCGGACGAGCGGGGAGAGCCGCACCGGCCACTCGTGCCCGGCGATCCGCTGGACGGCGGCGGCGAGGTGGACGATCGCGTTGTCGGGGTTGACCTTCGAGCCGTGCCCCGCCGTGCCGTGCGCGGTCAGTTTCAGCCAGGCGGTGCCGCGCTCCCCCGCGCCCACGGGGTAGAGCTCCAGGCCGCCGTCGCCGTGGAAGGTGTACGCGCCGGACTCGCCGATGCCGACCGTGCACCCCTCGAACAGCCCGGCGTGCTCCCGGACCAGGAAGTCGGCCCCGGTGAGGGCGCGGTCCTCCTCGTCGGCCGTGAAGGCGAGCACGACGTCGCCGCGCGGGCGCACCCCCGCCCGGACCCAGGAGCGCACGAGGGCCAGCACCATCGCGTCCGCGTCCTTCATGTCGACCGCGCCGCGGCCCCAGACCACCCCGTCGCGGACCTCGCCCGAGAAGGGGTGGACGCTCCACTCGGCGGGCTCGGCCGGCACCACGTCCAGGTGCCCGTGGACCAGCGTCGCCGCGGCCCCCGGGTCCGAACCGGCCAGGCGGGCCACGACGTTGGACCGCCCCGGCTCCTTCTCCAGCAGCACCGGTTCCAGGCCCGCCTCGGCGAGCCGCTCCGCCACGTACTCGGCGGCCGGGCGCTCCCGGCCGTCCCCGCCACCGCGATTGGTGGTGTCGATCCGGATCAGGTCCGAGGTGAACCGCACCACCTCGTCGAGCGCGAGCCCGTCCACCCGGTCCGCCGTGCCGTCATCCATAAGATTCCTCCACCGCCGCCGACACGACGGTCGTGACCGCCTTGAAGCAGCGGATGCCGTCGTACATGGTCGGCGTGGTGAAGGTGATCCGGCGCTCGCCGCACTGCGCGACGCCGGGCACGCAGGTCGCCTGGCCGGCGAGATGCTCGGCGTCGAACTCCAGCTCCCAGGTGAACGGCCCGCCCCGCACCGGCTCGTGCCGTACGGCGAGCTCCACGGCCTCCTTGGCCGCGGCCCGGATGTCGGCCGCCGTACGGGCCGGCGGGCGGCACACGGCCGCGTACCGCGAGACGTAGTCCTTGACCGCGACCGAACGGGCCCGGGGCGCATACCCCTTGGCGTCCTCGCACGTCCGGTCGTCGCCGGTCACCAGCACCACGGGCACACCGTATTCGGCCACGACCAGGGAATTGAGGAACCCTTCGCTGGCGCGCGTGCCGCCCACCCGGACGCCGGTCAGCGAATTGGCCAGATACGTGTGCGCCAGCACGCCCTCGGCACCGGCCGCGGCGTGGTAGCCGACGAAGGCGATCCCGTCGACGTCGCCGTGCTGCACGCCCTCGACCATGCTCAGGGCCTTGTGCTTGCCGGTGAGCATCTCGGCCCGTTCGTCGAGCTTCTCCAGCAGCAGGTTGCGCATGCTCCAGTGCGCTTCGTTGACGAGGACGGCGTCGGCGCCGCCGTCGAAGAAGCCCTCGACGGCCGCGTTGACGTCGGAGGTGAAGAGGTGACGGCAACGCTCCCACTGCGAGGCCCCGGGCAGCACGTCGCCGGGCCAGGTGACCCCGGTGGCGCCCTCCATGTCGGCCGAGATCAGGATCTTTACCATGCCCCCGTTCTATCGCAGGAACGGGGACACGTCAGCGGAACGCGGGAGGGTCAGCCGCGGCCTGCCACGAACCACTCGCCCGGCAGGGCGCCGTGACCGCCGTCCGGGCCGGGCAGCGTGGTGACGATCTCCGCCGCCCCCGAGGCGAGGACCTCCAGGCCCGCGCCGCGCAGCAGCGCCTCGACCTCGCCGGCCTCCGTGCGGGCGGGCTTCAGGTCGTGGGCGACGGCCACGTTGACCCGGTCCGAGGTCTGCCGGGCCAGCCCCTCGATCAACTGCCGTGCGGTGCTGGCCACTTCCAGCACGAAGGCCCGGCCGCGGGCACCGACCAGCTCCGCCACGGCGGCCGCGACCGGCGCCCGGTCCTCCGGGTCGCACTGGTGGAGCACCGCGCGCATGTAGACGTTCACATCGCCCAGCCGCTCGTGCAGGGCGCGGACCGCGGCGGGGTCCGCCAGGTTGAGCTGCTCGAACTCCGCGGACGTCGTCGCATCGGCGCGCCGGGCGTGCTCCACGGCGGCCCGGGACAGGTCGACGCCGACGGCGCGGGCGAAGCGGGTGGCCAGGTAACGGGTCTGGGTGCCGTTGCCGCAGCCCACGTCGACGATGGGGAGGGCGGGGTCGATGTGCGGGGTGAGCAGTTCGAGGTGCCGCTGGGACGTGACCGAGGGGTCGGCATCCCAGAGAACGTCCCCCTGCGCGCCGGAGGCCTCGCTCCAGAAGCCTTCCCAGGATTGGCGGTATCGGTTATTCACCATGCGTTGAGTATCGGGGGCGGGGCGGGAGGGCGACAAGGGGGGTTTCGGCCCCGGTCCCACCCTTTCGCCGCTTCTTGGGGGCACGCCCCAAGCCCCCGGGTGCGGGCGCCCCGTAAGGGGCGCGGGGAACTGCGCGACCAGCCACGACGCGCCCGCAGTCGAGGTTCTCGGGGCTTCGCCCCGGACCCCTGGGGTGGTGCGTTGACTGCGAGCCGTGATGTGCTCCTCGAGCTGCTTCATGCGTTTGACGGTGAAGGCACC